>JALVDI010000251.1 GCA_027009115.1 Polyangiaceae bacterium
GCTTCCGAAGCGGTTCGGGCTCCTGCCCTCGTCCGGTTCACTCCGAACCCTCGACGAGCTCGGGAGGAAAGATGGGGGAATCGTCCGGGCGGGGGCCGACCGGGGGCCGACTGGCCCGTCGCCACTCGTCGCGCGGATCCCGGAGCCAGGCCGCGAGGGCTTCCGATGTCAGCCCGGAGCGCCGGGAGATGGGTTCGAGGGTAGTCTGCGCGACGCGGCGGCCCATTCCGTCGAGCACCACGAGGGTGGCGATGCGCTCGACGCGGTACCGCTCGAGCAAGTCCCGGTGGCGGTCGAAGCGACCGACGTGCACGTAGATGGGCTCGTAGCGCTGCGCGAGAAGCTCCTTGCAGGGGCTCTGCTGGCTCAGGCGGACGACCTCGTTGCAGTCCGGACACCAGTCCGCCCCGAATTCGAGGAGCACCCGCGTGCCCCGCTCGCGCGCCCGCTCCAGAGCACGCTGGATCGCCGCCCTCAGCGTCTGGTCGGAGCGCAAGACCCACACCTCGTGAGGGTCCGGCCCGCGGCTCGCGGTGGAAGGTTCGACCTCGGGAGCCTCGACTCCGCTCCGGGTGGCTCGGCGGGAGGCGGGCGGCTGCTCGGAGCATCGGGCGGTCATGAGCACGAGGGCGAAGGCAGCGCCCACCGCCAGGAAGCGAAAGCGCATCTCAAAACACCGTCGTCAGTCGATCCGTGGACTGGGTGCGACCCATGCTGCGTCCTCGAGCCGAGGGAATGTCGAGTATTCGCAAGGTGAGAGGATGGCTGCAAGGGGCGCCCGCAGACCAGGGTTTTGAGGTGGACTCCAACCGACCCTGGCTCTCGTCCATCGGGGATCGGTGCGTGGACGCACGAACGGCGTCCCGATCGCTCGGGACGCCGCGGGGTTCGAGCGCGATCCTCTGTCAGTCGATCGCGACGACGACGGAGCCCTGCACGGTCTGCGCGTCGGCGGCGTAGTACGAGTCGAAGCGCGCGGTGAAGTTGAGCCGGAGCGTGTCCGGTTCGGGACCTTCTTCCACCTGTAGCGTGACCTCGTCGGCCATCTGGTCGAACTCCCATTCGTCGTCGCGGGGACCGGAGCAGCCCACAGCCGAGACGTTGGCCTCGGGCTCCGCATCGGTGCCGATCCCAACGTAGGGAGTCGCTCCGTCGACGACGAGCTCATCGCCGGGGGTGAGCCTGTCGAAGCCTTCGATGGAGTAGCGCTGCATCAGCACGCCGCCGCGTCCACGCGCTCGGATCTCGATGTCGACGATGTCGCCGTAGCGCGCAGCTTCGAAGACGCGCGCCGCTGTCGGCTCGTCCAGGGCGACGGCGCCGGCCTCGCCGTCCAGGGCGGACTCCTGGACCTGCAGGGCGGTCTCGCCTCGACCCGAGTAGCCGGTACCGAAGTCGTCGATGCCGTACAAGCAGCCGGGGGCGCCGAAGCCAGCAAGAGCAATGAGCAAGACGTGCGTACGTGACATGAGTTTCTCCTCCAGTCCGAATCTACGCAATGCTCGTGCCAAACGCACGAAATACGAAACGGCTGCTTGCTGGGTGCTTGGGACGAGCGATCGGGCGAGGGTGTGAATCGGCGGCTACAGCGCGGCGGCCCGATGTGGCACACGGAGCTTGCTCAGCGCGCGGCGATGGTCATACGCTCGGCCTGGAGCAGGCGCGCGCGCTGTGGGTCGCCTCCCATCGCCGTTTCCCAGGAGCGTGAGTTGCCGTCGAAGAGCGGGCGAAAGCCCGCCGCCTCGAGCTCACGCCGGAAGGCCGCGGGCGTGTAGCTCGACAGGAGCGGTTCATCCAAGCACGCACGGAAGACCGCGCGGACCGCGGGTTCGAGCCGAAGGGCCTCGTCCGCGAGATAGGTTGCGACGAGGCGGCTGCCCGGGGCGCTCCGCTCGGCCACCTGCTGTAGGGTTTCGCGCACGGCCCGGGGCGGCAGGTACATCGTCACCCCTTCCCAGATCCATGCGGTCGGCACGCTCGCGTCGTGCCCGGCGCGGGCAAGGGCGTCTGCCAGCCGCTCCCTCGCAAAGTCCACGGGCACGAACCTCGGCGGTCTGCCGAGCACGCGGGCGCGGGCCCGCTTGCGCTCCTGGGTCGCGCGGTGGTCCACCTCAAAAAAGAGGGCATCCGGTGCCAGTCGCCAGGCCCGCGCGTCAAGCCCCGCGCCGAGGAGTACGACCTGCCGGGCGCCGGCCTCGAGGGCGTCGGTGAGCGCGCGGTCGATGGTGGCCGTACGCAGCGCAATGTGATCGACGAGCCCCAACGAGAGCCGCCTCGCGGCGCGCCGGCCCAGAGCACTCCTGGCGATGGCGGCGAGAGCGGCTCCCAGCGGCCGAGGCAAGAAGATCGGCGCATAGGGATCGGGCTGTCGAGGCGCCAGGGCGCGCGCCACCGCGACGGCCGCTGCGGTGAGGCTCGGGGCCCCCTCACGCATGGAGCGCGCGTCGCAGGGTGGCTCCCAGCTCCTCGCAGGCGGCGTCTGCGCCGGGCACGCGCGTGAAGTGCAGGAAGCCATGGCTGAGGCTCGGGAAGACGCGCCGCGTGGTCTTCACGCCCAGCGCCTCGAGCCGGTCGGCGAGGGCGAGACCTTCGTCGCGGAGCACGTCGAAGCCGGCGACGACGACGTGGGTGGGCGGGCAACGATCGAGACGCTCGGAGCGCAGCGGGCTCAACCGTGGGTCGTGGGGATCGACGCCGGGTGCGTAGAGCCGCATGAACCACTCGACAGTGCTCCGCTCGAGGCCGAAGCCCTGGCCGAAGAGATCGTACGAACGCCTCCGTTCGCCGAGGTCGGTCCCGGGGTAGATCGGCATCGAAAAGCAGAGGCCGGGCACCTCCTGGGCGGCGCCTATGGCGAGGTTTCCTCCGGCGCTGTCGCCGGCGACGGCCACCCGCGCAGGGTCGATGCGCAGCTGGGGTGCCCCCTCCTGCCGGACCCAGCGAGCGATCGCGACGGCGTCGTCCACAGCCGCCGGGAAGGGGTGCTCCGGGGCGAGGCGATAGCCGACGGAGACGACGACGGTGTCCGCAGTCCGGCAGAGCCTCCGGCAGAAGCCGTCGTGGGTCTCGAGGTCGCCGATGACGAAGCCGCCGCCATGGAAGTAGACGAGGCAGGGCTGTCCCGCGCTGGCCCGGGGCTTGTACACCCGCACGGGCACCGGACCGGCGGGCGTCATGACACGGCGGTCGTGGGTGAGCGCCGGCGGCTCTTCGGGGCGCTCGAGGGCCCGCACCATCCGCCGGTACTCACGGCGCGCATTCGCCGGGCTGCCCAGGGTCTCGAAACCGCCCCGTCCGGAGCGCCGCTGGAGCTCAAGGAGGAGCTGAAGGTGCGGGTCCAGATGCTGGCCATCGACGATGCGAGGAGAGCGCACGAGCCGCCGCGCGGCGGGCGTCGGAAGCCGGGAGACAGCGCGAACGACCGCGGTCTCGATCGCTTCTCGTGGATGCCGGAGGTCGTCGAGCAGCATGGGCCACGGAGGGTAGCAAACCCGCGACGAGGGGCGCCGTGCTCAGCGCGTGCAGAAGTAACCGATGCGGTCGTCGATGTACCGGCAGGTACCGCCTCGGCTCGCGCAGTCGCGCATCTGAATCTCGCCGTCGGCGCACCAGACCGCCACGTTCCCATCGCAACG
>JALVDI010000252.1 GCA_027009115.1 Polyangiaceae bacterium
CGCCTGGCCCGCCGGAGGCTTCGCGTTCACGGCGCGGATGACCCCGCCGGCGGAGACCGTCACCCTCGAGATGAGCCTCGCCGAGATGGTCTATTCGGGGATCCGACAGCGAGTTCCAGCGCAGCGAGCGCTCGCACGCCTCGACCCGCTGCTCGAACGCTTTGTTGCGCCCACGGATCGGAGCTTCCGCGGCCTCGGCCGCATCGTCGGCGACAAAGCCCGGCGACTCCTGGCGCGGGTCGACGGTACCCGCACGGTGCGCCAGCTCCTCGACCAGCACGCCGACCGCACGGAGGCCGCCGCCGTCCTATGGGCCGCCCATTGCCTGGGCGCTCTGGCAACCGAGACGACACCGACGCCGGTGCAGTGGGACGAGCCCCCCGAAGAGCAGTCGCAGGAGATGCGTCTGCTCCAACGACTCGTTCCGCTGCTCCGCCAGGGCCGCTACGCCGAAGCGCTCCAGCTCGACGGTGACGGAAGCGACGTCCGCCGAAGCGCTTCCGAGCTTCGGAGGCGACTGCGTGCCCTGGCGGAGGCCGCCGGCAGCCCGGAGGCGCTTCGGACCCTCGCCACCGAGACCCTGGCACGCCTCAGCCGGGCCGAGGCGATCGTCACAGGAGACGCCGGACCGCCAACCCTCCATCCCCCTGCCCCGCCGACCACGGCGGCGGCCGAGACCACCAAGCACCACGACGCGGCCGGTGCCCGCGCGCAGCCGGCCGGGCCGCACGCGGAGTCGCAGGGGGATCGCGAACCCTCCCGCGGGGGAGCGCCGCCGACCTCTCCCACCTCGAAGGACGCCTCCCGCGAATCGGACGCAGCGACGCCCCCGGAGACTGCGGACCTGGACCAACGCGTGGGGCGTATGCTGGAAGCCGAGCGGCACTTCCGTCGTGGCCTTCGAGCGCAGCAGCGAGGCCACTGGGAGCGCGCCGAGGCGGCCTTCGGACGAGCCGTCGAGCTGGTCCCCGACGAGGGAGAGTTCCTCGTGCATCTCGCCTGGGCGCGCTTCCAGCGGAACGAGAGCGAGGCCGCGCGCCGGGACGCGCTCGCGGATCTGGAGCGTGGTTGTCGTCTGGTCCCGAAGTCGGACCAGGCGCACCTGCTGCGGGCCCGAGCCCTCCATGCCCTGGGCGACCTTGCGGCGGCCCGCAACGCCTACGAGCGCGCCCTAAGCGCCAACCCGGAGTGCCACGACGCGCTGGACGAGCTTCGGGCCCTTGGCTGAGCCAAAAGCCCGCCCGAGGGGGCCGACGGTCCAAACGCGGCAGGCGCCGAGCCCCTGGCCTCCGGCCACACTTGCGCGGCGCGGCGGCCTCGGGCTATCCCGTCCTCGGCGCGTCCCGGCGCGTACCGCACAGAGGGCTCCCGCGCGCAGCGAGGCACGCTCCATGAGAGCCCAACCCCGACCGCTGCTCTGAGCTCCGGTCCCCTGCACGATTGGAGGCGCACATGGTGGAGAAGGTGGAGAAGATCTGGTTCGACGGCGAGCTCATCCCCTGGGATCAGGCGCAGGTCCACGTCCTCACCCACTCGCTGCACTACGGGCTTGGAGTCTTCGAGGGCATCCGGTGCTACAAGCTCTCCGATGGGCGAAGCGCCGTCTTCCGCCTCGACGAGCATATCCGCCGCCTCTTCGACTCGGCCCGGATCTGCGGCCTCCCCATGCCCTTCTCCCACGGCGCCATCGTGGACGGCTGCCTGGACACGGTGAGGACGAACGGCCTCGAAGAGTGCTACTTGCGTCCTCTGGCGTTCGTCGGCGAAGGAGCCATGGGCCTTGGGGCGATGAACAACCCTACCCGCGTCGCCATCGTCGCGTGGAAGTGGGGCGCGTACCTGGGCGACGAAGGCATCCAAAAAGGCATCCGCGCCAAGGTCTCGAGCTTCAGCCGCGCCGGCGTCAACGCTTTGATGGCCAAGGGCAAGATCGTCGGTCACTACGTCAACTCGATCCTCGCCAAGCGCGAAGTGCTGCAGGCCGGCTATCAAGAAGCGATCATGCTGGACCCTCAGGGCTATGTCTGCGAGGCCTCGGGCGAGAACATCTTCGTCGTTCGCGACGGCGTCGTCTCGACCGCGCCCCTCGGCAGCTCGATCCTCGGCGGCATCACCCGGGACACGGTGATGACCCTCATGAAGGAGATGGGCCTCGAGGTCCGCGAGCGGCTCATCGCCCGCGATGAGCTCTACATCGCCGACGAGGTCTTCATGGTGGGGACCGCCGCCGAGGTCACGCCCGTCCGTGAAATCGACGACCGGCCGGTCGGCGCCGGCACCCGCGGGCCAGTGACCGAACGGGTGCAGACCCGCTACTTCGCCGCGGTGCGTGGAGACGCCCCCGAGCAGTGGCTGAGCGTCGTCTGAGCGCTCCGACCAAGGCCAGCACCGGGCACCGACGCTCCTAGGGCGGTGGCAGCCTCAGCGGAAGAACCTCCCAGCGGGCCGTGCGGCGCTTGGGCCCTACGACCCGATGTCCGCCCCCGCACCGACCGCGATGGATCCACCATCCCGAGGGCGCCTCCTGCCGATGCGGCATCCCGAGGGCGCCTCCTGCCCAATACGGCCGGACGAGAAAGCTCAGGGACTCGTTGAGGCGCGATCCGCCATGTCCTCTGGGCGAGACCGGTGGCGCATCCGCGAGCCGAGGAAATGCCGACCATTCTCGAGGGGAGAGGATGCCGGCAGCGCAGGCCGCAAAGCGGCGACGAGGGGTCTTGAGATGGGGCCTAGGCCGGAGCGTCGGCGGCAGCCGCGTCCGCCGCCGGTTGCTCCTCCAGCAGGTTCGCGTGAACGAGCAGCGCGTTGCACTGGGGGCACGAGTGAAAGTCCTCGGCCCGCTGGATCTCGATGTAGAGCTGCGGCGGGAGAGCCATCTGGCACGAGATGCACGTACCGCTGTCGATGACCGCCACCGCCATGAACTTCCCCATCCTCGCCCGCAGGCGCGCGTAGCGCTTGGCGATCCGCTTGGGCAGCTTCGCCAGGAGGTCATCGCGCCCATCGGTCACCGCCGCAAGCTGAGCCTTCACCTCCGCAAGGCGCGCCGTGGCCTCGGCTTCCTGCTGCTCAAAGAGTGCCCGCGCTTCCTGGAACTGCTTCTCGCGTTCCTCCAGCGCCCCGCTCTTGCTCTCGATCGTCGCCTGGAGACGCTCGATGTCATCGGTGATCTGCGCCATCGCCCGACGGTTCGCCTCGACCTCTCGCTCCGCGGCGTCCGCCTCTCGGAGCGTCCGCGAGCGGCCCGCCTTTGCCTTGGCCTGAGAGAGAGCATCCTTGCGCTCGGCGAGCTCCCCGAGGCGCGCCTCCTTGAGCTGCCGCGCCTCCTCGACCTGCGCACGCTCCGACGAGAGCAGCGACTCCAGCGTCGTCAGGTCGCTGCGCATCTCCTCAACGCGCTTGGGGAGCGTCGCGAGCTCTTCATCCAGCTCCTTGGCAGCCATGTCCATCTTCGCAAGCTTCGCCAGGGCCTTGAGCTCATCTCGCACGCTATCTACCTCCAAGAACGTCACGCAGACAGCGGCGCTTTACCGTGCCTTCGACGGGCGCGCAAGCTTGCGGGCACGGGCTCGTCGCAAGGACGCGTGCCCGATGCCGACGACCCCGGGGAATGGAACGGCGCGGAC
>JALVDI010000253.1 GCA_027009115.1 Polyangiaceae bacterium
GGGCGCGCGGGCGATGCCACGGGCCCGCCGCGCGCTCCAGGAGGTTGAGATCGTTCGTGATTGGGTCTACGGCGACGACCCGCGGGTCCACCGGCTCGACGTGTATCGGCCGCGGGGAGCCCCGGGGCCGCTCCCGGTGGTCCTACACGTCCACGGCGGAGGGTTTCGGATCCTCTCCAAGGACACGCACTGGCTGATGGGGCTGGCGTTCGCGCGGCGCGGCTTCCTCGTGTTCAACATCGACTACCGGCTCGCGCCGGCGCACCCGTACCCCGCGGCCGTCGCAGACGTCTGCCGCGCCTACGAATGGGTCCTCGACCACGCGGAGCGCTTCGGGGGAGCGCCAGAGAAGCTCGTGCTCGCCGGTGAGTCGGCGGGCGGCAACCTCGTGAGCGCCGCCACGCTGGCGACGTGCTTCGAGCGTCCTGAACCGTTCGCGCGCTCCCTCTTTGCTCGCAACCACCAGCCCCTCGCGACGGTGCCGTTTTGTGGGCTGCTGCAGGCGTCCCAGCTCGAGCGCTTCGCGCCGCGGGTCTCGACCCTCGTGCGGGATCGGATGGCGGAGATCGAAGCGGCCTATCTGCCGCCTTCGGAGGTGGACCTCTTCTTCGCCGACCCGCTGCTCGTGCTCGAAAGCGACGCCCGGCCCGCCCGCCCGATCCCCCCGTTCTTTGCGCCGGTGGGGACGGCCGATCCGATCCTGGAGGACACGGAGCGGCTCGGGCGGGCGCTCACGCGACGCGGCGTGCCCAACGAAGTGCGGACGTATGCCGGCGAACCTCACGCGTTCCACGCCTTCGTCTTCCGCGCCAACGCGCGGCAGTGCTGGAAGGACACCTTCGCCTTCCTCGAAGGGGTGCTCGGCGGCAACCGTGGTTAGCAGATCTCAAGAGCCGCCGCTTCGTGGCCCGTGCACGCCCTCTGCCCCCTCCTCTCGCTTGCCACGGACTCGGCATGTCCTCGGGTCGCGGACACGGCATCGGTCCCGCCCAGTCCACGGATCGACTGACGATGGCTCTTGAAATGGACTCCAAGACCGGACGCCTGAACGGACTGGGACGGATCCTCGCGCTCGTCCGCCCCTACCGCGGTCGCTTCGTCGCCGCCTGCGTCTGTCTTCTGGCCGCGAGCGGCATCGGGTTGGTGTACCCGCAGGCGGTGCGCATCGCCGTCGACGAGGGCGTCACGAGTGGGTCCCTCGATGCGCTCGATCGCATCGGCCTCGCGCTGGTCGGCCTCTTCGTCGTGCAGGCGATCTTCACCTGGTGGCGACACTATTTGATGAGCTGGCTCGGCGAGCGCGCCGTCGCGGACGTGCGCCGGCGACTCATCGAACGCCTCGTACGGCTGCCTCCCGGCTGGTTTCATGAGCGGCATACCGGCGAACTGGTCGGACGCCTCGCCGGCGACGTCACCATCCTCGAGGGCGCCGTAGGAACCGAGCTGAGCATGGCGATGCGCAACGCCATTCAACTGATCGGGGGCGTCGTCTTGCTCTTCGTGGTGGACGTCCAGCTGACGCTCATCATGCTCTGCGTGGTCCCGCCGATGACGATCTCGTTGATGGTCTTCGGCCGCCGCATCCGAGCCATGAGCAAGGCCGTGCAGGACGCCATCGCGGACACGAACGCACGTGTGCAGGAGGTCTTTGGGGCGATCGACACCGTCCAGGTCTTCGGACAGGAGCAGCGCGAGTCGGAACGCTACGGCGCCGGGGTCGAGCGCGCCTTTGAGCGGGCCATCGGTCTCGCACGGTGGCGGGCGACCTTCATGGCGACGGCGTCACTGACGGGCTTCCTCGCCATCGGCGCCATCGTGTGGCTGGGCGGCCGGAGGGTCGCGACCGGAGAGATGTCGCCCGGCAGCCTGACGGCGTTCCTCCTCTACACGACCGTCGTCGCGGTGGCCCTTGCGAGCCTGACGAGCCTCTGGGCTGCGTTGATGCGCGCGGCCGGCGCCACGGAGCGACTCTTCGCCATCATCGAGACGGAACCGGCCATCCAGAGCCCCGCGGAACCGAAGCCGTTGCCGGCGGGCGCGCAGCCCCTCCGCTTCGAGGGGGTGTTCTTTCACTACCCGACGCGACCCGACGTACCGGTCCTCCGAGGGATCGATCTGACGATCGCTCCCGGCCAGACCGTCGCGCTCGTTGGACCGAGCGGCGCCGGCAAGAGCACGCTGACCGCGCTCTTACCGCGCTTCTACGACCCCGATGAAGGGAGAGTCTGCTTCGGCGGTATCGACCTGCGTGAGCTCGACCTCGACGAGCTTCGGGCGCGTATTGCGATCGTGCCGCAGGACCCCGTGCTCTTCAGCGGCACCGTCGCCGAAAACATCGCCTACGGCTGCCCGGAGGCGGCCCCCGAAGCAATTGAGGCTGCGGCGCGGATGGCGCACGCGGACGATTTCGTGAGGAGCTTTCCCCAAGGCTACGACACGCTCTGCGGCGAGCGAGGAGTGCAGCTCAGCGGAGGACAGCGACAGCGCATCGCTCTGGCGCGCGCGCTGCTTCGGGATCCCGAGGTACTGATCCTCGACGAAGCGACCTCGAGCCTCGACGCGGAGAGCGAGGCGCTGATTCAGCAGGCGTTGACGGAGGCGACCCAAGCGCGGACCACGGTGGTGATCGCGCACCGGCTGAGCACGGTCCGGGACGCCGACCGCATCATCGTCTTTCAGGAAGGACGCGTCGTTCAGAGCGGCGACCACACGACGCTCATGCGGCAGGGCGGCCTCTACCGCAAGCTCGTCGAGCGCCAGCTCGGTGCGAACGAACGACAAGCTACGTCGAGCGGCGACGCCTAGAGCCCGCCTCAGCACCTCTCCGCGCGCCTCGCGCCAGAGAACGCGCCTCGAGAGCTCCTCGCTCGGCTGCATCGCGCGGAGCATCCACGGGACCGCGATCCATCCCAGTCGGTACGAAGGATGAGGGTCCCACCGGACGAAGACAGACAGACGGGCGAAGCGAACCCTGGATGGAACTCTCGTGGCCCGCGGGTGTCGGCAGTCAGGGCCCGGCACCGCAGAGCAATACGCGGGAAGGAGACGACGGTGAGATTCAGAGAGATGCTGGTGGCGGCGCTGCTGCTCCCGGCGGCGGCGGCGGCGCAACCCTTCGGTGGCTACGAGGCCTCGCTGCATGGCCCGCGGGAGCTGGCTCGCGGCCGAGCGAACCTGCTCCATGGGCGGCTGTTCGAGGTGCGCGGGGTGAGCCGGCTGCGCCCCTGGGCCCGGGGTCAGGTTCGGGTGCGTTGGGTCGGCACGGCGGCTGGAGCCCCTCTCGGCCCATGGGCCACGGCGCGCGCCGACGCCGACGGTCACTTCCGGCTCTTTGTGGAGGTGCCCCGGGACGCGACGAGCCCCTCGGAGCTGGAGGTCCGGCTTGGCGATGGAGAGCTTGCGCGCACGCTCCGCCACCCGGTCCAGATCGCGCCGACCGAAGAGCTCCTGCTGCGGACGGACCGACGCTTCTATCAGCCGGGCGAGACGGTGCACGTGTGGGCGCTGCTTCGGGATGGCGACACGGGGGTGCCGTTGGCCGGACGCACGCTGCACCTGCGGGGCCAAGGCGGCTCGGATCTACCGAGGCTGGACG
>JALVDI010000254.1 GCA_027009115.1 Polyangiaceae bacterium
ACCGGCGCACCCAGGCGATCCTTCCGCTTCGGGGCAAGGTGCTCAACGCGGAGCGCGCCAGCCAGGCCCAGGTGCTCGCCAACAAGGAGCTGCAGAACATCGTCGAGGCGCTCGGCTGCGGTATCGGCAAGACCTTTGACATCACGAAGCTGCGCTACGGCAAGATCTTCCTGCTGATGGACGCTGACGCCGACGGCCACCACATCGCCACGCTGTTGCTCACCTTCTTCTACCGCATGATGCCGGGGCTGCTCCGTCACGGGCACGTGTACCTGGCGATGCCCCCGCTCTACCGCATCGACGCGGGTAAGGAGACCTACTGGGCTCTCGACGACGCCGA
The DNA here is from genome assembly GCA_027009115.1 of Polyangiaceae bacterium. GTDB lineage: Bacteria > Myxococcota_A > Polyangia > Polyangiales > Houyiibacteriaceae > JALVDI01. Next base: position 341 of record JALVDI010000254.1, read on the forward strand.
CCGGGATCGCGTGCTGGCGTCGCTTCCCAAGAACGTCAAGCCCGATATCAGCCGCTTCAAGGGGCTGGGTGAGATGCCCGCAGAAGACCTGAAGATGACGACCCTCGATCCGCACCGCCGGCGCGCGCTGCGGGTGGTCATCGACGGCGAGCTCGAGACCGACCAGCTCATGAGCGAGCTGATGGGGAAGGACACCGCTTCGCGCTATCGCTTCATCATGGAGCACGCGCCCCGGGCGTCGGCGGAGGAGCTCGACGTCTGAGCGCGCGCCGGGGGCGTGCTGCCGTGCGCTGAACGAGGGCAGCGAGCGGTCTCGGTTCAAGGCGTGAAGACTCGGTGGACGACCACCGGGCTCCCGGTGTCGGCGTGTTCGAAGACTTCGACGCCGTCGGTGGTCGTGAAGTGGACCGACTCGCGTTCGGCGCGGTACCGCACGGGCGCGCCCGTCGCCACGGCGTCCGCAGGAGCGACGACCTGCACGTTGTCCAAGGAAATGTCGGTGCGCGCGCTGACGGAAAGGAGCCCCGCGGCGTCCAGGATCTGCCAGGTGCCCGCGTGCGACCCACCTCCATCGAAGACCACCACCACGCCGCCGCGCAGCAGGAACGTCATCAGGGCGGGGCTCCAATCGGTCCCGAGGGCGCTCAGGGTCGCGTCATCGCTGCGCTGCTGGGCGTAGACGACAAAGACGTCGGCTCCACTGAGGAGCGTCGGCACCTCGGCGGGGTCCGCGGCCTCCGTGCGTGTCCAGGTGCGTCCGCGCCTGGCCGCACCCTCGTCGATGGCCTGGTCAACGCCGTTGATGGAGGAGCGGAGCGCGTCGCCCGGGTACACGAGGACCCGAACATTCGCTCCGAGGGCCATGAACACCGCGTTGCCGGCGACGCGCCGCATGGCCACCCGGGAGGTGCGGTAGCTGTGGCCGACGAGGACCACGTGGCCCGGGATCCCTTCGCTGCAAGCGCCGTCGATGCAGATCCCCGTCGCGCAGCGGATCCCACACCCGCCGCAGTTGTCCGGGTCGTCGAGGGAGACGTCGACGCAGAGGCCGCGGCAAAGCTCCAGTGGGGGGTCGCAGCCGGCGCTGCAGGTGCCTCCCGCGCAGAGGTCGCCCCGATCGCAGGCGAGCCCGCAGCCGCCGCAGTGGGACGGGTCGCGGTCGGGCTTTACGCAGACGCCGTCGCAGCAGAGCTCGCCCAGGTCGCAAGGGCAGGGCTTCGGCCCGGCGTCGGTGGATCCATCGGGCCCCGACCCGTCGAGATCGGAGGCGTCGCTCAGGGACGCATCGGAGACGTCTCCGTCGTGGATTGCGCCGTCGGTGGCTCCGTCACCGACCGCGCCGTCGCCGCCGTCGTTCAGGGAGCCGTCGAGCCCCCCGTCGAGGAAGCCCGCGCCGTCGCCCTGATCGGCGTCGGCGAGGGTGGCGTCCCGCCCAGCGTCGGGGCCAGCGTCCAGGGATCCGTCGGGGGCGCCTCCGTCGAGGAAGGAGTCGGTACAGACCCCGTCCAGGCAGGCTTCCCCGACCTGGCACGAAGTCCCGCATGCGCCGCAATTAGCGCGGTCGCGCCGCAGGTCGACGCAGCGCCCGTCGCAGAGCTCGTAGCTGGGCAGGCACTCGGCACCGACGACGGGGCTGCCGCAGCCGGCGAGCAGCACGAGCAGAGCCGCCGTCCGTGTCATTGGCCGTCCTCCGACGCTTCGCTCGTGCTCGTTGCGGGCGTGGGGCCCTCCGGACCTGGCTCACCCGTCTCACTCTCAGCCGCATCAGACGTCTCAGGCCTCTCCTGCGGCGCATCGACCGCGGCGACCGTCGGAGCGGAGGGCTGCGTGCGCTGCTCGACGACCACGAACTCGACCCTCCGGTTGAGCTGATGGGCGCGTTCGCTGCGCCCCTGCGCGCGGGGGCGACGGGAGCCGAAGCCTTCGTACACCAGCAGCTCGGCCGGGAGCCCCTGCGCGACGAGCGCCCGCATGACGTTGCGTGCGCGCCGCTCGCTCAGCCGCTGGTTGTAGGCCTCGTTGCCTCGGACGTCGGCGTGCCCCTCGATCCGCATCCGGAGCCACTCGGGGTGCTGCCGGACAAGCTCCACGATCGCTCGGATGACCGGGCGGGCGCGGCTCTTGACCCGCGCGCGTTCGAAGTCGAAGAGCACCGCCTCCTCGAGCACGATCCGGTCGTCGATCATTTCGATGAGACCTTCGTCTGGGCAGCCGTCCTCGTCCTCGACACCGTTGAGGGTTTCCGGCTGGAGGGGGCACTGGTCGTCGGCGTCGAGGATGCCGTCGGCGTCGTTGTCCAGGTCGGGGCAGCCGTCTTCGTCTTCGAAGTCGTCGCGGTCTTCCGGCTGGAGGGGGCACTGGTCGTCGGCGTCGAGGATGCCGTCGGCGTCGTTGTCCGGGTCGGGGCAGCCGTCCTCGTCCTCGAAGTCGTCGAAGTCCTCGGGGGCGTCGGGACAGCCGTCCTCGGGATCGACGTATCCGTCGTGGTCGCGGTCGCCAGGGGGTGGAGGGGGCGGCTCCGGCGGCGCGTGCCGAGCGTCGAAAAAGGTCAGCTCGAGACCGACGAGCAGGAGGTGGCCGTCGCTTCCCTCGAGCTGGCCGTTGGGCTGGACCACGTGAAGGTACCGGGCCACCGGAGCGAGATCGACGCGTCCCAGCGGGACGCCGTAGCCGATCCCGGCCTCCAGGAGGGGGCGCCAGAGCTCTCCGGTGAGCGCGACGCCACCCCCCCCCTCGAACCACAGCCCCGTGCCGCGGGCCGGCTCTTCCGGGGCCGTCAGCCGAAGGCGGGCGTGGAGAGTCAGCGCGCTCAGGGTCCCCACCCCCGGGTCCGCGAAGCCCGTCTCGGGGGCCGGGGCCGGTCCGTCGGCGAGCACGCCTGCCCGGAGGGTGCCGCCCACCAGCACGCGGCGGCCCAGGGCTCGCCTCAGGGAGAGGGCAAGGCCCGCGCCGGGGCGATACCACGCGCGATAGGGGGCGCCGAGGTGTGTCTGGAAGCTCGGTTCGAGGCTCAGCAGCCAGGGCTCCTCGGCGGCGGCAAGGGTGGGGAGCCCGAGCGCCAGGGCGAGACACACCAGGACTGGACCGCGAGAGGCCATTGCCCCGCTCATCGTACGGTCCAGGGGGCAACTTGAGCGCGGCTTTTTTGACCCCGCGGGCCGTTGGGTGGTTGAAGGGATCCACAAGCGCTTATCGAAGCGCTTCCTCAAGGCGCGAGGGGATCATGAGTCAAGAAGCGACATGCGACGCTTGCGGCGGACGCTTTCACGTGCGGTTTCGCTATCAAGTCCGAGAAGAAGCGGGTCAGTTCGTGCATATTTGTTCGACCGCTTGCCAGCGAAGGCTCCTCCTCGGCGACGACCAGCACACCTGCGGGACGTGTGGCACGCGCTTCCGCGTGGAGATGGCCTACCAGGTCGTCGCCCGAGACGGAGGGCGGGCCTACTTTTGCTCGATGGCGTGCCGCCAGGCCTGGAGCCCGTCGCCCCAGCGGCGAGGCCCGCGCCGGGTTGCGGTGTTCAATCACAAGGGCGGGACGGGCAAGACCACGACGTCGATCAATTTGGCGGCGGGCCTTGCCGAGACCGGGCGCCGGGTCCTCCTCGTCGACGCCGACGGCCAGGGCAATGTCGGAGCGTCGCTGGGCATCCGCGGCGAGCGCGGCCTCTACCACGTGCTCGTGCACGGTACCCCCGTCGACGAGTGCGTCGTTCAGGTGCGCAGCAATCTCGACATCCTCACCTCCAACGAGACCCTCGCGGCGGCGGAGCTGCACCTGGCGCAGCTACCTCAGCGCGCGCGAGTGTTGCGCGAACGGCTCGCGGGCCGCGTGCACGGTTACGACGTGGTGGTCATCGACTGCGCCCCGGCGCTTTCGTTGATGAACCAGAACGCGCTCGTTTATGCGGACTCGGTGCTGATCCCCGTCGCTTGCGACTACCTCTCCTTGGTGGGCGTCAAGCAGGTGCTCTCGACGATCAAGAGCGTGCGTCGACTGCTGCGCCACGAGGTGGAGGTGCTCGGCGTGCTGCCGACCTTCTTCGACATCCGCAACAAGATCTCGCAGGAGTCGCTTGCGACTTTGCGGAAGTCCTTCGGGGAGCGTTGCTTCGAGCCGATCCGCGTGAACACGAAGCTACGGGAGGCTCCTCGGAGCAAGCAGACGATTTTCGAGCTGGCGCCGCAGAGCCACGGCGCGATGGATTACCTGAAGCTCGTGGACCAGATTTTCCAGCGGGAACTGCGGGGAGGCGGTGTGGGGCGTCCAGCGACGGCGACCGTCGATGCGGCCCCGGCGACGGTGGCGGTGAGCGCGGGAGGAGTCTGAGATGACCGACGAGGAGACGACGATCGACGGGGTCCTCGACGCGGACGAGGTGCGGGAGGTGCTCGAGGAGCGCTTCTACGCGCCACCGCCCAAGCCAAGGAAGAAGCGAGCCAGGCGCAAGCCCAAGGCGGACCACTACGAGGTGATCTGCATTTCCCTCTACAAAGAGGATCTCGCGCGTCTGGACGCGATGGTGGCCCAGCTCAAGCAGAGCGGGCACCGCAAGATGAGTCGAAGCGCGCTCATCCGTTTCGCTCTCGACACAGCGGATCTCTCGGCGCTCCCGAAGAGCTACTGAGCGCCCCGCTGTCCGAAGCGAAGGCTCCTCGGGGAGGTGGCAGTCCCCGGCGCATCGGGTCCTCCGCATCGTCCAGGTTTCCTCGCTGAGCCGCAGTCCGTCCTCGCGACCGCAATCCAGCACGCTCGGTACAGGTGGACTGTCGTTGGACCGTCGTCCCTTCGAGGAGCATCGGCGGCCGGTGGTCCGTCAACGGCGATCGGGCCGCCCGAGCACCGCTTCGGGGTCCCCGACCTCGCCGGAGAACATTTCGAGCACGTTGGGAGCCTCGAGGATGAGCCAGGCCGCGGCTTCCTCGAATTCGAGAACCAGCACGTCGCTGATGGTCGCGCCCGAGCCAAGGAGCCGCCGTAGCTCGCGGTGCCAGCCCAGGTAGGCGTCCAGGCGCTCGTCGAACTCCGCCCGATCGAGGCGCTGGACCATGTGGTTGCCGTACTTGACGAAGGCGCCTGCTGGCTTGTCGCCGAACTCGGCGACGAAGCGGGCGGTGTAGCTCTCGAAGGCGGCGTCTCGGTCGAGTTCGGTCCCCATGGGTGCCGGGAGTCTACCAAAGTTGGGGCGTTTCGTTGCGCACGACGACGCGTCCACGCAACAGGACCAGCGAGGGGCGGACGCCGCCGAGGGCGTAGGGGAGGGCGCGGGCGTCCGAGAGGGTGAAGGCGGCGATGTCGGCGGGGCCGCCGACTCGGATCGTTCCTGCGTCGAGGCCGGCGGCGCGGGCCGCGTGGCGCGTGATGCCGAGCAGCGCCTCCTCCGTGGTGAGGCCGGCGTCGCGCACGGCCAGGGCGGCCATCAGCGGGAGGTCCGTCGTCGGGCTCGTGCCGGGGTTCAGGTCGGTCCCGATGGCCACGGTCACTCCGGCTGCTCGGAAGCGCTCGGCGCGCGGGGCCGCTTGCCGAAGGGTGCTCCAGGCGCCCGGCAGCAGTACGGCGACGGTACCGGCCTTCGCGAGCGCGTCGAGCCCTGCGTCGGAGACTTCTTCGAGGTGGTCGGCGGACAGGGCGCCGAGCTCCGCGGCGAGCTCTGCTCCGCCGAGGTCGGCGAACTGACCGACGTGGGCGCGCACCGCGAGGCCGAGGGCGAGGGCCTGCTCCAGGACGCGGCGCGCCTGTGCGAGGGTGAACGCGCCTTCGTCGCAGTACACATCGCAGGCGTCCGCGAGGCCACTGGCGGCGACCGCGGGCAACTGCTCGGCGACCACCTCGTCGACGTAGCGGTCGCGGTCGCCGGTGTGCTCCGGGGGAAGGGCGTGCGCGCCGAGGAAGGTTGTGCGGATCCGCGCCAACCCCTCGTGGTCCAGGCGGCGGGCGACGCGCAGCAGCCGAAGCTCGTGCTCGGTGGACAGACCGTAGCCGCTTTTGACCTCGATGGACGTCACCCCGGCGGCGCGCAGCGCAAGCACCCGCCTCCGGGCGAGCTCCAGGAGCTCTTCGTCGGAGGTCTCTCGGGTGTACCGGACCGTCGCGGCGATGCCGCCGCCCGCCGCCGCGATTTCGTGGTAGCTCGCGCCGGCCATCCGCCGCGCGAACTCTTCCGCGCGGCTGCCGGCAAAGACCAAGTGCGTGTGGGGATCGACTAGGCCAGGCAGCAGCAGCAGCCCGCTTACGTCCACGGTCTGGCGAGCGGTGGGGGCGCTCGTGCCCAGATACGCCACGCGCTCGTCGCGGACGCCCACGTTCAGCGCCCGGCCCTTCAGCGGCGTGTCGCCTTCGCAGGTGACCACGCGCCCGCCCTCGAGCAGTAGGTCGAGGGTCACTCCACGCCGTGGGGAATGGGCACGCCCTTGCGGCGCGCGGTGTCGATCGCCTGTGGGTAGCCGGCGTCGGCGTGGCGGATCACGCCCGTGCCGGGGTCGGTGGTCAGCACGCGCTCCAGCCTGCGGGCGGCGGCCTCGCTCCCGTCGGCGACGACCACCATGCCCGCGTGGATCGAGTAGCCGATCCCAACGCCGCCGCCGTGGTGGACGCTCACCCAGGTTGCTCCCGCGGCGGTGTTGATGAGCGCATTGAGGATGGGCCAGTCCGCGATCGCGTCGGAGCCGTCCCTCATCCCTTCGGTCTCTCGGTTGGGGCTCGCCACCGAGCCGCAGTCCAGGTGGTCGCGGCCGATGACGATGGGCGCCTTGATCTTGCCCTCACGCACGAGCTCGTTGAAGCGGAGGCCCACGCGATGGCGGTCGCCGTAGCCGAGCCAACAGATCCGGCAGGGGAGCCCCTGGAAGGCGACGCGCTCGGCCGCCATGTCGAGCCAGCGGTGGAGGTGCGGGTCGTCGGGGACGACCTCCTTGACGGCGGCGTCGGTCACGGCGATGTCCTCCGGGTCGCCTGAGAGTGCGGCCCAGCGGAAGGGGCCCTTGCCCTCGCAAAAGAGAGGGCGCACGTAGGCCGGCACGAACCCCTCGATGTCGAAGGCCCGCGCGCATCCTGCTTGTTGGGCTTCGGCGCGGATGTTGTTGCCGTAGTCGCAGGCGAAGGCTCCTCGTTCGACCATCGCGAGCATCGCGTCGACCTCCAGGGCCATGCTCTGGCGCGCCCGGCGGACGTAGCTCTCCGGATCGGAGGCGCGCAACGCGGCCGCCTCGTCGAGAGACAGCCCCTTGGGGATGTAGCCCCGCAGGGGATCGTGCGCCGAGGTCTGCTCGGTGACGAAGTCGGGTGTCACGCCGCGGGCCACGAGCTCCGGGTACACGTCCGCGGCGTTTGCGACGAGCCCCACGCTGATCGCCTCCTTGCGTTCGCAGGCCTCCGCGATCCAACGCAGGGCTTCGTCGAGGTCGTGGGTCATGCGGTCCAGGTAGCGGGTGTCGAGCCGACGCCGCACCCGTGTCTCGTCGACCTCGACACCAAGGAATGCCGCACCGGCCATCGTCGCGGCGAGAGGTTGCGCCCCGCCCATGCCTCCGAGGCCTGCCGAGAGGATCCAGCGTCCGGACCAGTCGCCGCCGAAGTGCTGTTTGGCCGCCGCGACGAAGGTCTCGTAGGTTCCCTGGAGGATCCCCTGGGTGCCGATGTAGATCCAAGACCCGGCGGTCATCTGGCCGAACATGGTCAGCCCCTGCGCCTCGAGCGCGCGGAAGGTCTCCCAGTCGGCCCATTTGGGCACCAGGAGGCTGTTCGCGATGAGCACCCGGGGCGCGTCGGGGTGCGTGCGGAAGCGGCCGACGGCTTTGCCCGACTGGACCAGCAGCGTCTCGTCGCCTTCGAGGCTCTCCAGCTCGCGGACGATGACGTCGAAGGCCTCCCAGCTCCGGGCGGCCTTGCCCGTGCCGCCGTAGACGACGAGCTCTTCGGGGCGCTCGGCGACCTCGGGATCGAGGTTGTTCATGAGCATACGGAGGGCGGCCTCTTGGGGCCAGCCCTTGCAGCGGAGTGTGGTCCCGCGGGGGGCACGTACGATGCGCGGCGAGGTCATGCTCGCGAGTCTCGATGAATCCTCCGTGCGAGACAACCGTCGGACCGGCAGCATTGACCCACGTGGCTTGTGGGGAGACCCTGCGGGCCGCGCCCAGCGCGCTGGGAGGATTCGGACATGGTTAGGTGGACCACCATCACCGCGCTTGCCCTCGTCGCCGGCTTGGCTGGAGAGGCCGAAGCTCGGAGGCTTCCGCCGCGCCCCCTCGTGGAGCGCATCGAGCCGACGAATGGACCGCCGGGGACGCAGGTTCAGATCATCGGTCGGGGCTTTGGACGAGTGCGGGGGGTCCTCCTCGGCGGGGAGCCATTGCGCGTGCTGCGGAGGCTCCCCAACCGCTGGACCGTCGTCGTTCCTGCCGGCGCCGCGAGCGGGCCCATCGTGTTGCGGACCGCCCGCGGGGACTTTCAAGGGCCATACTTTCGAGTCACCGCCGCGCGGCCGGCGCCGCAGCTCACGTCCGTGGAGCCGCCCGCAGGGCCTCCAGGCAGCGAGGTCGTGCTCCGAGGCGCCAACTTCGCGCCGCGGCTTTCGGACAACCTCGTCTTCCTCGGCGATCGTCCCGCCGTCGTGCGTGCCGCGACGCCGACGACGCTGCGTGTCGTCGTGCCGGTCGGTGCGCGGAGCGGCCCGTTCACCGTTCGCGTGGTTCGCGCGGGCGAAGCCCTCAGTCCGCCCTTCGAGGTCACTGCGGCCACGGCGATCACGCGGGTCGATCCTCCCGCGGCGCCCGCAGGGGCGGTGGTCACCATCCACGGCACGGGCTTTTCGGCGAGAGCGCGCGACAACCGGGTCTACCTCAACAACCGGCGGCTCCGCGTGCTCCGGGCGACGCCCACGGAGCTGACCGTTCGGCTGCCGAGGCGCGTGGCTACCGGGCCCCTGCTCGTCGATGTCCGCGGCGGCGGCCGGGCGACCAGCGCGCGGCCTTTCGAGGTGCAGCAGCTGCCGCGGGTCCGTGATTTCGCGCCGGCGGGCGGGCCCGCAGGAACCGTCGTCGCGATCCACGGCAGCAACTTCGGCGCCGACGCGAGCGCGGTGGGTGTCACGCTCGACGGTCAACCTGTCTCTGTGCGCCGCGTCGTGCCCGACGAGATCGAGGTCGAGATCCCACCTGGGGCGCACTCCGGGTTCTTCGAGGTCCGCGTGCATCGCCTCTCGGTCCGGGCCCCGAGGCGTTTCGCGGTGACCGCGCCGCTGCTGATCGAGGGCTTCGAGCCGCGCAGCGGCGCGCCTGGGACGATCGTCTCCATCCGCGGTCAGGGCTTTTCGCCCCGCCCGGCCGACAGCGCCGTGAGCCTCTCGTCGGTGCCCTGCGAAGTGGTGTCGTCGACACCGCGGGAGCTGCGGGTCCGGATCCCAGCGGCGCCGAGCGGTCCCCTCGTGGTCCGGACGCCGTCCACTTCGGTCCAGACCCGGCAGCCCTTCGTGGTGACCAACCCGCCGTTCATCGCTGCCTTCGAGCCCCGGTCGGGGCCCGTCGGGACGGTCGTGACCATCCGCGGCACCAACTTTGGCGATCGGCCCGGGCTGGTCCGCGCCGAGCTCCACGGGGTGCCTCTGCCCGTGCAGTCCGTGAGCGATAGGCAGCTCCAGGTGGTCATCCCCCGCGGCGCTCGGAGCGGGCGCATCTCCGTCACCGTGGGCATGCGGGGAGGGACCGTGACGCCCGAGGATTTCGTCGTGGAGGCGCACCGGCAGGTGACGTCGATGACGCCCGTCCGCGGGTTCGTCGGCACGACGGTGACGATCCGAGGCCAGGGCTTTCCTCGTGCCGGTACCCTGGTGCAGTTCAATGGGACCGCGCCGGTTCGCGCGGAGCGCGTCAGTCCGGTCGAGCTGCGGGTGCTCGTCCCGGCGGGCGCGAGGACAGGGCCTGTCACTGTTCTCTTGCCTGGCGGGAGGGCGATGCCCGCGGGAAGTTTCGAGGTGACGCCGACTCCTGCGGGGACGGCCATTGCGCAGGTTCACCCGCAGTGCGCGTATCCGGGCTGCCGCGTGACACTCGTCGGTCATGGGTTCTCGCCAAACCGGCGCTTCAACCGAGTGCGGTTCAACGGGCGGCCCGTGCCGGTGATGGCGGCCACACCGACGAGCCTGACGATCACGTTGCCGAACGCCCCTGGGAACGGTCGCTTCGAGGTGAGGGTGCGGCGCGGGGGCAACGCCCAGAGCCCGCCGTTCATGATCCTGCCGCGGCCGTAATCTGCGGAGGCATCGCAGGCGTCGGGGCGGGTCCACGGGGTCCGGGTCCGGTTCGATGGGGTCGGGGTCCGATTGGACGCCGAGCGGGCCGCCTGCGGGCCTCCGGGGTGTGCATGGGCCGGTGCAGCGGCTACAGTGCGCCTCCCGACCGGGAGAGATGCCGTGATCGAAGAGCGTTTGCGTGAGGCCCTCACTTTCGACGACGTGCTGCTCGTACCGGGTTACGCGGACTTCTTGCCTCGTGAGGCGGACGTACGGACGCGACTGACCCGCGACCTCGAACTGCACATCCCCCTCGTCTCCGCCGCCATGGACACGGTGACCGAGTGGCGGACCGCCGTGACCATGGCGCGGGAAGGCGGCCTCGGGATCGTGCACAAGAACTTCTCGCCTGCTGGCCAGGCCCGAGAGATCGAGAAGGTCAAGCGCGCTGAGTCAGGCATGATCGTCGACCCGATTACCATTGGGCCCGGGCTGCCGTTGCACCAGGCGCTCGAGCTGATGCGCGAGCACTCGATTTCTGGGCTTCCGGTGGTCGAGGGCAAGCGCCCGGTGGGTATCCTCACGAGCCGGGACGTGCGCTTCGAGACCAACCTCGACCAGCCCGTCTCGCAGCTCATGACTCGCCAACTGGTGACGGTGCCGCCGGGGGTGTCACAAGAGCGTGCGCGCGAGCTCCTGCACAAGCATCGCATCGAGAAGCTGCTGGTGGTGGACGACGATGGCGACCTCGTTGGCCTCATCACGATTCGGGATCTCCTGCAGGCCGAGAAGTATCCTCACGCCGTCAAGGACTCGATGGGCCGTCTGCGGGTCGGCGCGGCCGTCGGGGTCGGCCCAGACCGTGAGGAGCGAGTGGCGGCGCTCGTTGGTGCCGGGGTGGACGTGCTCGTGATCGACACGGCTCACGGCCACTCCAAGGGGGTGATCGACGCTGTACGCGAGACCAAGCGACAGTACCCAGACGTGCAGCTGGTGGCGGGCAACATCGCGACCGCGGAGGCCACCGAGATGCTCATTGAAGCGGGAGCAGACGCCGTGAAGGTGGGTATCGGCCCTGGCTCCATCTGCACGACCCGGGTCGTGGCGGGCATTGGCGTACCGCAGGTCACCGCCATTCAGGACTGCGCGCAGGTCGCACGAGCCAAGGGGGTGCCCATCATCGCCGATGGAGGCGTCAAGTTCTCCGGCGACGTCGTCAAAGCCATCGCGTGCGGCGCAAGCGCAGTCATGCTCGGGTCGCTCTTCGCGGGCACCGACGAATCTCCCGGACAGTTGGTGCTTTACCAGGGCCGCACCTACAAGAGTTACCGCGGGATGGGCTCGATCGGCGCCATGCGGGAAGGCAGCAAGGACCGCTACTCCCAGGCCGATGTCGAAGACAGCCGAAAGCTGGTGCCCGAAGGGATCGAAGGACGTGTCCCCTACCGCGGTCCCTTGTCGCGCGTCGTCTACCAGCTCGTCGGAGGACTCCGGGCCGGGATGGGCTACACAGGGTGTCGTGACATTGAGGCGCTTCAGACGCGCGCGACGATGATTCGGCAGACCTCCCAGGGGCTGCGTGAGAGCCACGTGCACGATGTCATGGTCACCGAGGAAGCGCCGAACTATCGCGTCTAAGAGCCCGTCCCAGTACCAACCGCGACGGTCAGTGTCGACCGCGGTGGATCGCGGTTGGGAGGGGGCCGCCGCTTGATGCAGCGTAATAAATGCAGTTCAGTGGCTGAGGATGCGGCGGAGCGGGTGGCCTGCCTGGGCGCGAACCCGTGCTCGAAGCGGTCGGACTGGGGAAGGGAAAGGGATTGGAGGTAGAACTCGCCGCTGACGTCCCTCGTGCGACCACGACAGGCCGGAGAACTCCGGGCGCTGCGCGACGTGCGTCTTGCAGGTGGTGCGGGCGACGTCATGGCCGAGCGCGGCCT
>JALVDI010000255.1 GCA_027009115.1 Polyangiaceae bacterium
GTGCGGTCCCCAGGGCGACCAACCACAGGAGCGCCATCAGGGTCAGGCGCCTCATGGTTTGGGGGTCTTGGCGGCGTCCTGGAGGAACTTCTGCAAGCCGATGTCCGTCAGCGGGTGCTTGAGGAGCTGGAGGATCACCTTGTGGGGCAGGGTGGCGACGTCGGCCCCGAGCAGCATCGCTTGCACGACGTGCAGCGGATGGCGGATGCTCGCGGCGAGCACTTCGGTCTTGATGTCGTAGTTGCGGTAGATCGCGAGGATCTGTTCGAGGAGCTCCATACCCTCGCCGCTGATGTCGTCGACGCGGCCGAGGAACGGGCTGATGTAGGTCGCGCCGGACTTGGCTGCGAGGAGGGCCTGCGTGGGGCTGAAGCAGAGCGTGACATTCGTCTTGATGCCCTCTTGGCTGAGCGTCTGCACCGCCTTGAGTCCCTCGGCGATGAGCGGGATCTTCACCACGATGTTCCGGTGCCAGCTCGCCAGCTCCCGGCCCTCTCGGACCATGCCTTCGTAGTCGGTCGCGAGGACCTCGGCGCTGATCGGGCCGTCGACGATCTCGCAGATCTCGAGGGTGACTTCCTTCTGGGGGCGGCCGGTCTTGGCGATCAGGCTCGGGTTGGTGGTGACCCCGTCCACCAGACCCATGGCGGCCGCGTCGCGGATTTCGTCGATGTCGGCGGTGTCGATGAAGATCTTCATGGTGCGCTCCTCGGGGAGGGGGATAGGAAGCTCCGCCGTGAGGGTCAAGGCCGCGTGGCTGGGGCGCTCCGGCGGTGATAGAACCTCAGCGTGCGTGTCCCCGTGCGGCCAGATGGTTCGGCGCTGCTCCTTTGGGCGGCTGCGTGCCTCGGGGCGGGCGGCCTCACCTGGTGGGATGCGCAGGACGCGCCAGAGCTGAGGAGCGTCGCCCCGGTGGAGGTTCCCCCCGCGGACGACCTCGTGTGGGTGGACGCCGAGGACTTCGACGAGTCCTTCGGTCTGCCGGTGCCCGAAGGGAGCGCCGAGGACACCTTGGCGCCCGAGCATTCCTCGGGCCCGGAAGGCTCCTCCGCCGATCGCTGAGCATCCGCGGGTGGCTCCAAGGGCCGGCTTCCCGTCGGTGCAGTCGCCCCTCGTGTCGAGTTGTGTTCTACTCGGGGTGGCGAATGCGGAGGCTCGTTCTACTCGGGGTGGCCGTCGGGGCGTGTGTCTCGCAGGCGAGGCCTTCCGCCGAAGGCCCCGCGGACCGCGTCGTGCGCTGGCGGGGCGCGGTGCGTTTCCAGGCACGGACGCCCACGCCCACCGGCGCCTCCCGGACCATGGAGTGGCGCCCCGCGGCGCACGTGCGCGTCGACGCCCTGGACGGCGAGGGGGCCGTCGTCGGCCACACGCGAACGGACGAGGCCGGCCGCTTCGAGCTCGAGGCGAGCCCGCGGGCCCGCGAACTGCGGGTCGTGGCCCATCTGCGTCATGCCGGCTGGGATCTGGCGGTGACCCGAGATGCCGCCGGCGAGGTCGATCATCACTACCACGTGCTTCTGGGTGACCCGACGCAGGCCGTGGACGTCGCCGTCCCCGACACCCACGAGGCCTCCGGTGCGTTTCACATCCTCGCCTCCCTATGGCGCGGTGCGCAGGCCGTGCAGCAGTGGACCGGCCGCCCGCTGCCGCCTTTCTTCGCGTATTGGGCGCGCGGCGTGACCACCAACTGGAGCTTTTACGTCGGTGACCGAGGCACGGGCCGTTACGCCATCGAGCTGCTCGGTGGGGAGGCGGAGCGACGGACCGTCACAGACACCGACGAGCACGACGAGATGATCGTCCTGCACGAGTTCGGGCACTTCGTGATGGACGTGCTCTCGAGCGACTCGAGCGACGGGGGTCAACACCCCCGCGGGTTTCTTCTGGTGCCGGGCCTCGCCTGGGAGGAGGCGCGTGCGACCTGGTTCGCCGCCGCCGTCAGCCGCTCGCCGCTCTACCAAGACACCATCGGTCTCGAACCGGCGGGACGCTTGCGGCTGAGCCACGACCTCGAGCGCGGCGACCGGACGGAGGTGCGCGGGCTCGGTTCGGAGTCCGGCGCCGCCGAGATCCTCTGGGATCTCGCGGACGGTGCCGACGGGCTCGCCGATCAGGACGCCGACGGCGTCGCCTTGGGGCCCGCGCAGCTCTTGGCCGCCATGGCCGAGCTCGGGCAGCAGCCGGGGGCGCACCCGGCGATCTCCACGTTCCTGCGCTTCCTCGTGAGCAGCGGGCGGGTCCGCGCCGACGAGGTCAAGCGCATCCTCGTTCTCGGCGGACACCCCACGACCCTGTTGCCGCAGGACGACGATCACGTCTGGCCGCCGACCCTCGCGCTGCCCGCGACGGTTGCCGGCAAGATCGACGGCCTCTCCGATCCGGCGCCGAGCGGTGGCCCGCCTCGCCCCCTCAACGGCCAGGACGCCGTCGCGGTGTACCGCTTCGAGATCGTCGACCCGGCCTGGGTGTCGGCGACGCTCGAGATCTTCGGGACGGGCAGCGCAGAGGATCGCAGCGATCTGGACCTCGAGCTGCGCGACATCCGTGCCGAGCTCCTCGACAGCTCCCGAGGAGAGAGCGGGCGGGAGATCGTCAGCCAGCCCCTTCAGCCAGGGTGGTACGTCGTTTACGTGCGCGACGGAGGCGAGGGCAACCGGGCGGGCTACGAGCTACGGATCGAGGCGCGCCAAGTGCGCGGGGGCTCCCACCGGCCGCCACCCACCGCCGAGCCGAGGGTCGAGGGACGCTGAAGATATTCGCCGGCCACCGCGTCGGACCGTGCATGAGGCGCCTCGGTCTTCTCTCCTTCTGTGCGATGTTCTGGGCGGCGGGCGCGCCTTCGGCGGGGGCTCAGGAGGCCGACGAGCTCCCTTTGCAGGGATTGAACCGGCGTGAGCTTCGCCTCCTCGAGCCTCATCTGGACCGCGGCCCGGTCTTGATGGCACTTTTTCGTCAAGACGAGCGACAGGCGCCACCCATCGTGCTCGCGGCCCGGGTCGAGGCGCCCGCGCAGCGTGTCGCCGAGATCATCGCCGAGCCGACCGAGTACCCTCAGTTCATGCCGGCTCTCGACTCGATCGCCGTGTCGAGCCGAAGCGGCTCGCAGATCGCCTACGACTGGACCTGGCGGGTCGCGCTCTTCACGCTCCGGGGATCGAACGTGATGACCGTGTACCGGGGCAACCCGCGGCGTGGCTACCGCATCGAGGTGCGGGCCACCGGCGGCGACCTGGGGCGCGGCCGGCTCTCCTGGCGTGTTCTGCCCGACGGGCCCAACCGGAGCCTCGTCGTGCTCACCTCCCGGGTGGACATGCGCGACGCAAACTATCTGGCCGACCAGCTCGCGGCCGGTGGCATGGCCGTGTTCCGGAGCATCAACATCGCGCTGGCGACAGTCATGGTCTTCGGGACGCGCCGCCGTGCGGAGGGAGGCCCGCGGAGCTCCTCGGGCGAGCTTGGGGTATTGAGCCGTCCCCCCATCGATCCCAACGCCCTCCAGCCGCTGGCCAACCGGGGCGATCTCGTGTTTCTCGAGCTCCAGGGCGAGGAGCTCGCGCGGGTCAGTGTGCTGGCGCGGATGGCCTCGAA
>JALVDI010000256.1 GCA_027009115.1 Polyangiaceae bacterium
CACCCCCTGCCGGAAAGTCTGCCCAGTTCGTGAAAGGGCGCCCTGGGACGGCGGCTGGGGCGGCGGCACCCCCTGCCGGAAAGTCTGCCCAGTTCGTGAATGGGGCGCCCTGGGACGGCGGCACCCCCTGCCGGAAAGTCTGCGCGGCGGCACCCCCTGCCGGAAAGTCTGCCCAGTTCGTGAATGGCCGGCCACGCCGAAAAGAGCCGGGTTCCGCCAGGCCGCGACGACCGTCTCTCGCCGTCCGCCGAAGCCGTCACACCGGCGGGATCACGGGGCAGGTGCGGGGGCGGACCATCGGCTCGCCGTCCTCGTACCAGGCCAGCCAGCCGTACCCGATGCGCTCGTACCGGCCCACCGGCTGAATCCCTTCCTGCCCCCGCCTCGACGAAGACGATTCGGTTGGGGTGATGGCCTCCCAGTACAGGACCTTCACGCGGTCGTCGCCCTCCATGAAGCCGAGATCCCTCAGCACTTCGCTATCGCTCGACCACAGCAGATCGGAACGGTGCACCACGCTGGGATCGTCGCGGCTTTGGTGAAGGACGAAGAGCGCCGACATGTGCTTGCCCTCGCGACCGCGTCCCTCCACCGAAACGATGGCCGCACGAGCTCCGGTTCCGAGGAAACCGTCCAGCAGGTGGGCCTCGAAGAGCGGCTCTTCGAGGCCGGCCGCCTGCCACCAGGCGGTCTCGCGGATGGTGCGCTTCAGGAGGGCGAGCTGGGTTGGGTCTTCGACCCGGGTGTGCGCGAACCGTTCCTGCTCGTCCCTGCGTGGCACACGGGTCGAATCGCAGGTTGCGTCGTCGCCGCGCAGCCGCGCGAAGTGCCCCACAGCGGCCGTCGGGAGCGTGCAGCACCCGCTCACGAGCACCGCCGCGCACGCCAGGACTCCAGTCCACGATCTGCCTGTTCGTCCGCCTGATTGCACGCCGCCTCCTCCTCCGATTCTACCGGACGGAACGCTTCTGGACACCTCGGCTTCGCCAGGGCGAACGCCGACCCGAATCCTCATGCGCTCCGACCGGTCCAGCAGAAGGGCGCCGGCTGGTAGGCTGCGGGTCATGAACACGTGCCGGGTGCCTTGGCGAGCCGCCCTGTTTGCCTTGCTCTGGCTCTTGGGCTCGCCGCCCACGGTGGATGCCCAGGCGCCCGTGCGGTTGCGGTGGGAGGCCGCGGAGGCGGACGGGTGCGTGCAGAGCTCAGCGCTCGAAGAGGCAGTGGAGGCGCGCCTGCGCCGGGAGGTCTTCGGACCGGCGCGCGGTCGCGCGTTCGAGCTCGAAGGGGCCTGGTCGGAAGGTCCAGAAGGCAACGAACTGCGGCTGGAGCTCCGCGACCCTCGGGGGCAATCCCTCGGCACCCGCCTGCTGCGCATCGACGGACCGTGCTCGGGTCTGAGCGAGAGCCTGCCTCTCGTCGTCTCGCTGCTCGTGGAGCAGCACCGCGGACGTATCGTGCTCTACGTTCCGCCACGCACCGAGCGCACCGAGCCGACCGAGCCGACCGACCGGACGGCTTCCATACCGGGACCATCGCCTCGCTGGCGGTTCACTTACGCCCTGGGGAGCGCGGTGCGCGGCTTGGATGCACCCTGGCCCACCTGGACCCTCGCCCAGGTGCTGCGTTTCGGACCGGAGCACTTCCCGCTGGAGCTGACCGTCGAGGGAAGCGTGAGCCTCCCCCGGGACATCACACGGCACGGTGCGACCGCGCGGGTGTGGAGCTACCGCGTCGGCGCCGGTCTCTGTCCCCGCCTGCACGAGGGGGCGACCCTGCGCGCCCTGACCTGCGCTTCGCTGCTCGTCGGTCGGCAGCACGCCGAAGGGCGGAACCTGAGCGTCAACCGCTCGGGTGTTGCGACCACCGTGCATTTGCTCGCGCGGGCCGGGGCCGAGCTCCGGTGGGGGCGAGCGCTCCTGCTGGGCGCCAGCGTGCGCGGCGAGGTGGCGCTGCTGCGCGCGGACCTCGTCATCGGGGAGCCCGGTGCGGAGCAGCCGCTCTTCTCCGGGCATGTCGTGGGGCTGGGCGCCGAGGTCTGGCTCGGCGTTTCCTTTGGTGAGCGCCGCGTCGACCGGTAGGCATGAGAAGAAGCGAAGGCTGCACACATCTCAGGGCATGCCCCCGACCCCGACGGCCTCGCTGGCGGTCCGTTCATCGCCCTGCGCTCTGGCCCGCAGCGCTGTGGAGCGTCGCCACGCCGGGGGCTTCGACGGGAGCGCAGAGCACGGCATGAACTTCGGGGAGCTCTTCGAAACGCACGCCCCCTTCGTGTTCCGGACCCTCAGGTATCTCGGCGTGCGCGACGCCGACCTTCCGGACTGCGCGCAGGAGGCCTTCCTGGTGGCGTACGAGAAGCGCGCGCAGCTGCGGAAGGCCAGTGGCGCCCGAAGCTGGCTGTACCGCATCTGCTTCCACATCGCTCGCAACCATCAGCGGCGTGCCCATGTCCGTCGCGAGCGGCCGACGGATGTGCCGCGGCTTGGGGCCTCACCCTCCGCGCCCATCGACCCGGTCGAGCGAGGGCAGCTCCAGCAGCGGCTCCTGACCATCCTCGACGCCCTGGATGAGGACAAACGGGCGGTCCTCGTGGCCCATAGCATCGAAGAGATGAGCGTTCGCGAGATCGCCGAGGCGCTGGACCTTCCACAGAAGACGGTCTACTCCCGCCTGTACGCGGCACGCCGGGTTGCTCGGGCCGCGTGGGAACGAAGCGAGGTGCGCGATGGCCCGTGAGCCCGAAGAGCTCCCCGAAGGGCTCGAGGCCCTTTTCGCGGAGGCGCGTCGAGCCCCGCCGCCGGCGGACGCGATCGAAGCCCTACGTCGCAACCTCGGTGAGCGTCTAAAGACGCCGGTGCCCTCGCCGGCTGCCGGGCTCCCGGTGCTGCCGCTCGGGCTGGCGACGGCGGCGCTGCTCCTGGGCGCGGTCGCGTGGTGGGCCTTCCGGTCTCCTGAGCCCGGGTCCGTGGAGCACCGGCCCGCGGAGCGTTCCGATGCGCCGGTTGCTCCTACGTCGTCGTCGGCCTCTCCTGCTCCCTCGGGCCCGAGTCCGATGGGGCGCGCCGATGCGCCGGTCGATGCGCCGGTTGCTCCTACGTCGTCTTCGGCCTCTCCTGCTCCCTCGGGCCCGAGTCCGATGGGGCGCGCCGATGCGCCGGTCGATGCGCCGGTTGCTCCTGCGCCGTCGTCGGCCTCTCCTGCTCCCTCGCGCTCGAGCGCCGCGGCGTCCGAGCTCCCCGAGCGCCGGGCAGCGGAGACCTCCGCACCGCGCCCGCCTCCGCCGACCGAGTCCGAGCTGCTCGACGAGGCGCAGGCGGCTCTCTCCCAAGCGCCACGCCGGACCTTGCGCCTGACCCGAGCGCACGCGCGCCGTTACCCGCATGGTCTCCTGGTGCAGGAGCGCGAGGTGCTCGCGATCCGGGCTCTGCTACGGCTGCGCAGCCTCGATGCCGCGGAGCAGCGTCTGGGGGAGTTCGAGCAGCGTTGGCCCACCTCCGCCCACCTTGCCGGCCTCCGGCAGCTCTTACGGGAGGGCGAGTCCGCGTCTCCGTGAGAAGATCGGTGCCTGGCGCACATCTCCGAGCGACCC
>JALVDI010000257.1 GCA_027009115.1 Polyangiaceae bacterium
GTCGTTGGCGGGGTTGCTGCCCCAGAAGACGATCACGTCGGCTTCGAAGAAGTCGCGGTAGCTGCACGTCGAGGCGGCGACCCCGAGGATGCGCTTCATGGCCGCGGTCGAGGGGCTGTGGCAAAGGCGCGCGGCGTTGTCGATGTGGGGCGATCCGAGGGCACGCCAGGCTTTCTGCGCGGCGAAGTAGGTCTCGTTGCACAGGCCCCGGCTCGTCATGTAGCAAGCGACCCGCCGCGGGTCCGCCTCGCCGAGGGCGCGGCCGATTTCGTCGATCGCCGTCTCCCAGGAGATCCGCGCGAAGCCTGCCTCACCTCGCCGGCGCCGCATCGGGTAGGGGATGCGGCCGAGCTCGCGGAGCTCCTTGCCGCGCTTGGGCAGGCGGCCGACGTCGGCGAGGAGGACCGGGTCGAAGGCGTCCATCGTGTTGAGGCGCAGTAGGTTCAGCCGCACCAGGCACAGGTGGGTGCCGTCGATGGTCCAGTCCTTCAGTCCGGAGGTGCCGAGGGCGCAGCCGTCGCACACGCCGTCGTTCAGGACACGCCAGGCGTAGCGCCAGCGCCCCTTGTTGTCCCAGAGGATGCGCCCCATCTCCAGGTAGTGATGGGGCTTGACCTCCCCGACGCCGAAGGGCACCCGGGAGCGTCGCCGGCGCTTGTTGCGTCTGCCGCGGTTCATCGGCCAAGGGTAAACGGCGGACCACGATAGGCGCGACTTCGAGCGCGCTCAGTCGGCGGGAGGAGGCGGCGGCGGTCTCTCGCAAGGGCCGCGGCGCTGGATGTCTTGGCCGCTCTGTTGCGCGGAGCACTCGTTCGAGTAGGTGACGCCGTCGCACCCACAGACCGGGTCGAAGACCTCCGCGCAGAACGCCGGCCTTGGCCGGCACACGCCGGTGCCGTCGGCGAAACCGCAGGGGGCGCCGCCGTCCGCGTAGTCGCACCACTGGGTCGGGCCGCAGGTCGATCCCAAGAAGCCTCCGCACGCGGTGGACGTGCAGGCGGCGAAGGCAGCGCTGCACTCGTCGAGGGAGCCATAGAGCCTTGTGCAGTCGGCGCCGACGCAAGAGCAGCCACTGAGCGGCTGACAGGCGCTGCCGGTCCAGCGGTAGCCCAGGATCGCTCGGCAAAGGCCCTCCCCCCGAGCGTCCATGGGGTCGCATGAGGTGGCCACGCACTCGCGGTGTGCCGCCGTGCACTCGTCGAGGGAGCCATAGAGCCTTGTGCAGTCGGCGCCGACGCAAGAGCAGCCACTGAGCGGCTGACAGGCGCTGCCGGTCCAGCGGTAGCCCAGGATCGCTCGGCAAAGGCCCTCCCCCCGAGCGTCCATGGGGTCGCAGTCGGCGCCGCGGCAGGTGTCTGCCGGGTCGACGTCCACGCCCATGGACGCGGCGAGGCAGGCGTTGCAGTAGAAGCGGCCGTCGCAGCCGCAGACGCCCGGACAGTCCTCGGTGCAGACCTCCGGTCGCGGTTCGCAGTGCCCGGGGGCCTCCCGGCCGCAGACGTCGTCGTAGACGCAGTAGGCGTCGGCCCCGCAGGGGGTTTCGGTGTCGCAGGAGGCTCCGGCGTCGGCCGTACCGCTGTCGGCCGTACCGCTGTCGGTCGAGGAGCCGCTGTCGGTCGCGCTGTCGGCCGCGCCGCTGTCGGTCGCGCTATCGGCCGAGCCGCTGTCGGCCGCGCCGCTGTCGGTCGCGCTATCGGCCGAGCCGCTGTCGGTCGGGCCGCTGTCAGCCGGCGGAGGGTCCTTGCTGCTGCAGCTCACCAGCGCCAGCAGCATCAACGCAGAGCATGCCCGTCCAAGCATCGTCTTCCTCCCCGGGACCTGGGTCCCGACCCACAGCGTAGCTCCACGTCGCGATCACTCAAGACCACTCCATGAGCGGCGCGTCATGTTCTTGTGGTGCGCCTCATTGCCACCACCGATCTCGAGGAGCTCGCGTCGCCACCAGTGCGCGGCGTGGAATGGCGCCTCGGACCCCGCGGGACCGGCAGCAAGCTGAACTTGACGTCATGTTCGTGTTTGCTAGCCTGCTCCACCCATGACGGTTCGCGTCCCTCAGCAGCCCCGGGCGATCCGGACCCGCGCCAAGCTTCTGGCGGCGGCCCAGCGCGAGTTCAGTGAGCGCGGCCACGGCGGAGCGACCGCTCGGAGCATCGCGCAGCGGGCGGGCGTCGCAACGGGGAGCTTCTATCAGTACTTTCGGGACAAGGACGCGGCGCTGCGGGAGCTCGGCGCGGCCCGATTGGCACAGATCTCCCGAGAGGTGCTGGGGCACCTGGAACCCCAGGGAGCCGACGGTTCTTCGGAGCGAGGGCAGGTGCGCGGGCGCCTGCGCGCCCTCGTCGAGACGTTGATGGCGTACCACCGGGAGGACCGGGGGCTGCACGCCGTGCTCACGGAGCGGCGGGCCCACGACCCTGAGCTCGACCGGCTGACGACGGAGGGCGAGCGGGCGCTCGTGGGCGCGCTGGCCGCCACCCTCGCACGCTGGGGTCATTCGGGAGACCACGAGGCCACCGCGTTCGTGCTCTTCGGCATGGTCGAGGCGGCCGTTCATGCGCACTGCCTCGGTCACCCGCTGGTGTCCGACGAGCGCCTGATCGACGCGCTCCTCGACGCCCTCGTCCACGTCGCTTTGCCTCGTCCGTTCGACGAGGCCCAAGGAGAAGCCTAATGTCCAAGCTCGACGAGCTCATCGAGAACTACAAACGCGACCACCAGCACCCGGTGAACAAGGCCACGCACATGGTGGGCATTCCACTCATCGTGGCCTCGCTCCCATTGATGTTCTTCGTACCGCCGGTCGGTATCGCGATGTTCGTCTTCGGGTGGATCCTTCAGTTCATCGGGCACGCTTTCGAGGGCAAGCCGCCGAGCTTCTTCCGCGATCCGACCTTCCTCTTGGTTGGTCCCACCTGGTACGCCCGGCGCTTGTGGGCGACGCTGCGTGGCGTCCCCTTCGACGAGCCGGCCGCCGCCGAGGCCCCCTGACCGCCCGCTTCGCGCGGACAGGTCTGGGGAGGCAATGTCGAGTCTTCGCTCTATCCCGCGAGGTCGGCCCAGGAGCGTCCCGGCAGCGCCTCGGTGGTCACCGGCAGCCCTGCGTCCCGCCATCCTGGCTCGACCGTCCGTCCGAAGGAGTCCGTGGCGCCGCCAAAGCCGGCGAGCTGGTCGACGACGTGGGAGAAGCCCGCAGCGAGCAGGGCCTCGGCGGCCGCCCTGCTTCGGCCTCCTCGCTCGCAGCCGACGATGATCTTGCCGTCCTTGCCGAAGGTCCTGTCGACCACCTCGACGAAACGCGGGTTGGGCTCCATGCCCTGCGGGCCCGCGATCTTCCAGGGGATGTTGTACGCGCCCTTGGGGTGTCCGGCGTCGAATTCGGCGGGGGTACGGACATCCAGGTAGGCCCAGCCCTCGTCCATGAGCTCGAGGGCGTCTTGAGGACAGATGCGCTGAACGGTCATCGGACGACCTTCGGTGCGCTGAGCGCGGGTGTCAACGCCCCAGGGCCCGCTGCACCGCCCGGGCGTCGACGCTGCGTCCCTGGCGGTACAGGAAGAGCGCTCGCTCCATGGCGCGGTCGAGCTCCCGGAAGTTGCCGGGCCAGTTGTGGGTGAGCAGCACGGTGATGGCTTCCTCGCTGAGGACGAGGGGCGCCTCGCCTTCGACCTCCCGATGACCGTCGGCCTGACGAATGAGGGGTTGACCGTAGCCGTGCTGGTCGAGCAGTCGGTTGCCCGCCCAGAGCGCCGCCCGCGGGATGTCGTCGGGGCGCTCGCGCAGCGGTGGGATCGTCAGCTCGATCCGCGACAGCCGGTAGTAGAGGTCGTGCCGGAAGGTACCGGCACTGATGGCTTTCGGCAGGTCGTGGTCGGTCGCGCCCATGACGACGACGCTGCACGGCTGCGGCTCCTCGTCGTCGTTGCGGCGGTAGCGTCCTCGGAGGACCGGCGCGAGCCGCGCCTGGATCTCCCTGGGCAGGGTGGCGATCTCGTCGAGGAAGAGGGTGCCGCCTTCGGCTCGGGCGACGGCGCCGCGATGCTCCCGAGTGCCGAAGAGATGGAGCGCCAGCACTTCCGGATCGCGGCCGCCCGTCGGCATCTTTACGAAGGGGGCGCTGCCGCCCGGGTGCATCGCCTGGTGCAGCCCTCGCGCCAGGCCCTCCTTGCCAGTGCCCGGCTCGCCGTGAATCAGGACCGAGGTGCGGATGGGCTCGTCGAGGAGGCGCTCGACGGTCTCGAGGATCGCCGAGGATGCGGGGTGGGGGGCTCGGTAGGTGAGCACGAGGCGGAGCCAATCCTGAAGACCCGAGAGCGGCATCACCGCGGGACTCTACCCCATGGGCCGCTTCGCAGTCCGCCCAATACCTCTTTGTACGCCTCACGGCTGGAAACACCGTGGTTGTGAGGATGCGCCTGCGCGATGCAGCCGGGCCGTACCTCTGCCGGCTGTCAGCTCTCCTGAGCGTCCTCTTCCACGTCTTCTTCCAGTTCTTCCAGGTCCTCGACGAAGAGCGTCTCGAGGGAGCGACGGTGCGGTCGCACGGCCACCACCGAGGCGCCGGCGTCCAAGAGGCGCCGCAGTGTCGCGTCTTTGGCGGCCTCGGGCACGGTGATGAGCAGCCGCGACTCTGCCTGGTGGATCGTCGCGCCCTCGATCTCGCCCAACGCCGCGCCCAGCGAGGAGTCCCCGACCGCTTCGATCTCGACCTGGGCCACGTCGCCTCGGAGGAGCTCGCTCAGTTTCCCTTCCGCGGCGACCTGCCCGCGCTGCAAGATGACGACGCGGTCGCAGAGCACTTCCACATCGCTGAGGATGTGGCTGGTGAACATCAGGGTCTTGCCCGCGCGGCGCTGTTCGAGGAGCAGGTCGCGAACCTCTTTGCGGCCGATGGGGTCGAGGCCGCTCATCGGCTCGTCGAGGATCAGCAGCTCGGGATCGTGAAGGATCGCCTGGGCCAGTCCGACCCGCTGCATCATCCCTTTGGAGAACTTGCCGATGCGCCGATCGACGGCGTGGCCGAGGCCGACCCGCTCGATGAGCTCGCGGCTGCGCTTGTCGCGCTCACGCCGTGGGATGCCTGTCAGGCGCCCGCAGAGGTCGAGGAATTCGAGGGGCTTGAGGTACTGGTAGACGTAGGGGTTCTCAGGCATGTAGCCGACCCGCCGCATGAGCTCGCGACGGACGGGCTGGCCGAACAGACGGATTTCCCCGCGAGTGGGGAAGATCAAGCGCAGGAGGGTCTTGATGGTGGTCGTCTTGCCGGCGCCGTTCGGTCCCAGGAGCCCGAAGATCTCCCCGGGCTGGACCTTGAAGCTCACCCCCCGCACCGCCTCGACGCGCTTTCGGAGCAAGCCGATGCGGAACGTCTTGACGAGCTCGCGGACCTCGACGACCGGGCTGTCGCTCACGTCAGCTCCCGTACCACAGCGACGACCTGTGCGCGTTGCTCATCGCTCATCTGTGGGAAGAGGGGCAGCGCGACGCCGCGGGCGACGACCCGCTCGGTGACCGGCAGCGCACCCTCGTGAGGGACGGTGCCCACCTGGTGCAGTCCGTAGCTGAGGCGACCGCACTGGACGCCGCGAGCTCGGCACGCCGCGAGGAACTCCTCACGGTCCACGGACGCCGGCAAGAGAGCTCCCAAGGTCTGGTAGCTGGGCTGCGCGCCGGGGGGCGAGGCCTGGAAGGTGAGGCGGTCGGCGAGGGCGTCCATGAGCGCTTCGGCGTGGCGACGGCGCCGGCGCAGCGCCTCGTTGAGGCGTTCGATCTGCGCGCACCCGAGGGCGCCCTGCATCTCCGTGAGCCGGTGGTTGACCCCCGGCGCCGTGAAGACCCCGGGGGCGCTCTGGCCGTGGTTGCGGGCGGCCCGGAGCTCCTCGGCGAACGCCGGGTCGTCGGTCACGACCACCCCGCCCTCGCCCGTGGTCAGGACCTTGCGCGGATGAAACGACAAGCAGGCCGCGGCGCCGAGGCTCCCGCAGGGGCGCCCGTCACCGAAGAGCGCTCCGAGGGCGCAGGCGGCGTCTTCGAGGAGGGGGAGCTCGACGGCCTCGAAGCCTTGCCGCAGGGGGTTGCCGAACTGATCGATGACCACGGCGGCTTTCGTGCGCGGGGTGCGGGCGGCCTGCAGGAGGGCGGGCGTGACATTCCACTCGAGAGGGTCCACGTCGACCAGGCGGACGGTGGCGCCCAGGCAACGGGCGGCGTGCGCTGGGGATGGCCAGGTGAGGGCGGGGACGAGGACCTCGTCGCCGGGGCCGACGCCGAGGGCCTGCAGGCTGAGCACGATCGCCGCAGTGCCACTGGAGACGGCGACCCCATGGGGACGCCCGCAGCGATCGGCAACGGAGGCCTCGAAGGCCGCGACGGCGCGGCCCTGCACGAGCATCCCCGAGCGCAGGACGGAGGCGACGGCCGCGACCTCGGCGTCTTCGATCCAGGGGCGGGTCAGCGGGATCATGAGCGGTCCGGCATCATAGCGCGCAAAGTCCCCATAAAGGGTGGCTAGGGGACCGTCCCCCTCGTTACCATGCCGCGCGCATGGCCGACGCCCTGCCCAGCCAGTTGGGTCGCTACCGCATCCTCCGCCGCCTGGGCACCGGAGGCATGGCGGAGGTGTTCCTCGCGAAGTCCACGGGCGCCGAGGGGATCGAGAAGGTCCTCGTCGTCAAGCGGGTGCTGCCGACCTTCGCCCGGAGCGCCAAGTTCCTCGCGATGTTCATCGATGAGGCCAAAGTCGCCATGCGCCTCAACCACCCGAACATCGTCCAGGTCTATGCCTTCGAGCAGGTCAAGCAGGACTTCGTCCTGGCGATGGAGTTCTGCGACGGCCTCGATTTGGGGCGCCTGGTCACGGCGGCCCGGCGCGCGGGCAAGCGCGTCCCCTATGGGCTGTGCGCCTACCTCGTGCTCGAGGTGGCGCGGGGCTTGGACTACGCCCACAAGCGCAAGGACGAGGCGGGCGTACCGATGGAGATCGTGCACCGCGACGTGAGCCCGCAGAACGTGCTGCTCACCTACGACGGCGTCGTCAAGGTCGGCGACTTCGGCATCGCCAAGGCGCGGCTCGTTTCGGAGGAGACGGGGGTCATCAAGGGGAAGTTCGCCTACATGTCCCCTGAGCAGGCGCGGGGCGAGCGCGTCGACCACCGAAGCGACGTGTACTCCCTCGGCGTCCTCTTGGCCGAGCTCCTGATGAATCGGGCCATGTACCCCGGTCAGCACGGCCTCGACGTGCTGGAGAAGGTGCGCGAGGGGGTGCGGACCCTGCCACGGGAGGTGGACCCGGCGGTACCGCGCCAGCTCGAGCGGATCGTCCGGCGGGCGACCGCCCTCGATCCGGAGGAGCGCTACCAGAGCGCCCGCTCCATGGCGAGCGCCCTGACCCAGTACCTGCACGCGCAGGAGCAAGTCTGGGACGGCGAGGCCCTCGAGCGCTTCATCCAGGAGGTGGCCCCGCGCAGCGAGACGAGCCCCGAAGCGAGCCAGCGGGCGGTGCAGACCTTCACCGGGGGCGCGACGGTGATGAGCGGCATGGCCACCCGGGAGCTGCGGGAGCGGCGCCGAGTCGTCGTCGTCGCTGGGCGGCTTCGTCACCCGGACGGCAGCGAAGGGGACGTGCACATCGACGAAGAGAGCGCGAGGGTGCTCGACGACGTCGCGTACAAGGCCGACGCGGTCTTGTCGTGGCCCGAGGGGCGCGGGCAGCGGCGTTTTCGGTTCATCGTCGGGCTGGGCAAGGCGTCGGTGAACGATCCGCTCAAGGCGATGCGGCTGGCCACCGACACCCTCGACGCCCTCGAGGGCCTGTCCGCGGACAAGCTCGTACCGGTGACGGCGTCCATCGGGCTCTCCCGGGGCATGGTTTCGACGGTACGCGATCCCTCCGGGCGGCTGCTCCGCTACGCGCCCGTGGGGGATGTGCTCGATGTCGCCGAGAAGATGGCCGACGCCGGCGCTCCACGAGAGCTCCTGGTGGCCGGAGAGGTCTTTCGGCTCGTCCGTCGCGACTATGCCTTCGAGGACACGGAGCGCGAGGTCGACGTGCAGACTCACGCGACGGGCACTCCACGGTGGATCCGTGGCTGGAAGCTCCGCGGGGCGCGGACCCAACAGGAGCGCGCCCGGGCGGTGCGGACGGTGTCGTCGGACCTCTTCGGTCGCGCCCGCGAGCTGACGACCCTCGAGCGCCTCTACGACGAGGCGCGGGAGACCTCACGCATCCAGTTCGCGGCTGTCGAAGGGGACCTCGGCCTTGGCAAGACCGCCCTGGTGAACGCCGCCATCGCCGGCTTCCAGGGATCGCCGCAGGTCTTCCGCATGGAGTGCGCCTACGGGTCGGCGGACGTCCCCTTCGCAGCGGTGATGCAGGTGGTGCGAGCCGCCGCAGGCATCGGCGACGAATGCGACGGGCAAGAAGCCCTCGATCGTCTCGACGCGCGGCTCGGGCAGGCGCTGCCGAAGGCTCAGCGGCGGGCGCTGGTGTCGGCGCTGCGTCCCCTCTTCGGTCTGGAGGCGGACCGCCGCGCCGGTGACGTGGACCGCACGGGGATGGTCCGAAGCACCGTCGAGGCCCTCGTCAAGATCGCCGCCTCCGAAGGCCCCGTGGTCTTCTGGATCGATTCGCTCCAGTGGGCTGACGCGCCGTCGCTCCAGCTCTTGGGTCAGCTGCGCCAGCGAAGCTACGAGGTGCCGTGCCTGGTCGTGATGTGCGCGCGCCCGGATGCGCGTCTGGAGGGGGTGTTTCGGGGCGTGCCGCGCATCGAACTGGAGGAGCTCGACGCCGAGGCGCGCGCCCAGCTCATCGAGGCCACCTTCGACGCGGAGGTACCGACGGAGATCCACCAGCTCATCGAGAACCGCGCCGGTGGCAATCCGTTCTTCATCATCGAGCTGGTCGAAGCTCTCGAGGAGCGTGACGCCGTTCGAATCGAGGAGCGCGACGGGCGCCGCTGCGTCCAGCGCCGACCGGAGGTGCCCATCCAGCTTCCGACCACCCTCGAGGGGGTCGTCGCGGCTCGCCTGGACGAGCTCGACGACCAGGAGCGGCACGCCCTCAGGTGGTTGGCGGTCGCCGGCGCCGGGCTCAAGACCGACGATCTCTCGTCGCTGGCGGGCATGAACCTCGCCGACGCTTTTGAGGGGCTCGTCGAGCGAGGCATCCTCACGCTCCGGCGCAGCGGAACCTTCGAGTTCGTCAGCGGTGTCATCCGCCAGGTGTCCTACGAGGCAACGGACATCGAGGACCGAGTCCGCATGCACCGGCGCATCGCGCAGCACCTTCAAGCGGCAGGGGAGAGCCCGGGTCGGGTCGCGCGGCACCTCGAACAGGCCGGAGAGCGGGCGGCGGCGGCCAAGGCCTATCTCGCGGCTGCGGACGCCGCGCGCAACGTCTACTCGAACCGCGAGGCGCTCCGCTTCTTCGGCCGGGCGCTCGCGCTCCTCCCCGCCGAGGATCTCGACGCGCGCTTTCAGGCTCACGAGGGACGCGAGCAGATCTTGCGCTTCTTGGGGCGGCCCCACGAGCAGCTCCGAGAGCTGGAGGGCATGCGCGCAATCGCCGAACGCGGCGGCAGCCCCCGGCGCCGAGCTGTCGCCCTGCTCCGCCGCGCCCGCTTCGACCTCGACAACGCCCAGTCCGGCGAGGCCGACGAGCTCGTGCCGCGGGCGCTCGAAGCGGCCAAGGCCTGCGGGGACCCGGTGCTCGAGATCGACGCCTTGCGCGTGGCCGCCGAGCTCGCCCGGGACCGAGGCGAAGCCGATCGCGGACTGCAGGCCTGCCAAGAAGCCCTCGAGCTGGCGGGCTACACCCGGGACCTGCTGCCGCAGCGTGGGTCCATCCTCGTCCAGAAGGGCATCCTCCTGCGACGCATGGGCCGCAGCGAAGAGGCCTACGCCGCGTACGCCGAGGCGATCGTCATTTTTCGGCGCCTGGGGATCCGTCGCAGCGAAGCCTTCGCGCTCAACTCCTTGGGCGTCGCCCTCGCCTCCGGAGGCCACTACGAGGACGCGATCTTGGCGATCCGCGCCTCGATCCACATCGACCGGGAGACCGGCGACCGCCTGCGGCTGGGACGCAAGCTCTCGAACGTGGGGCAGCTTTACGACGCCCTGGGCGACGGCGAGCGCGGCCTGTCGTTCTTGCAACGAGCTCTCGATGTCTTCGAGGCCGTCGACGACCGGGCCGGCCGCTGCGACGCATTGGCGGCGATCGCCGAGGTGATGCTCGACGACGGCGCCGACCCGAACGCGGCGCGCGTGCCCCTCGACCAGGCGCGCCGCATCGCCGACCGCCTGGGGACGAACTACGAAGTGGCCCGGGAGCGCATCGTGCGGGCGCAGATCGAGCGGGCCGCAGGCCACGCCGCCGAGGCGGAACGGGCAGCGACGGCCGCGCTCGAGGCCGCTCGGGGCGATAGCCTGGCGGGCTACGAGGTCCACGCCCTGGTGCAGCTGGCGGCCGCCCAGCTCGCCCTCGGCAAGCGCGACGAGGCCCGCTCCGTCGCTCAGGAGGCGCGTGGCAAGCTCGCGGAGGTGGACGTGGAGCGAACCGAGAAGGTTCACCTGGAGCTGGTTCGGGTCTTCCGTGCGCTCGGCGACGAAGAGACGGCCGAAGGGGTCCTTCAGGCGGCCCGGGCGGTCGTCGAGGAGAAGGCGGCACGTATCCGAAGCGACACGATGCGCCAGCGATACCTCGACAGCAGCGAAGCCCGGGGCATCGCGGAGGGGCCCGCGTGAGCGGGCTGGGGCTCGTCCTGAGCGGAGGGGGGGCGCGCGGAGCCTACGAAGCTGGGGTGCTCACCTACGTCTTCGGGGAGCTGGCCAAGAAGGTCGGGCGCCCGCCGCGGGTGGATATCATCAGTGGTACGAGTGTGGGCGCCGTCAACGCGGCGTACATGGCGTCGACGGCGGAGGACTACGGGCGGGGTGTGGCTCTGCTGGAGAGCTTTTGGTCGCGTCTTCGGCTGGCGGACGTGATGAGCTTTGGGGTGCGTCAGGCCGCGTCGCTGCCACGGGTCCTGCTCGGCGGACGGCGCCCTCGGGGGATCTTCGACGCCTCCCCACTGGTCGACCTGGTCGGTCAGAGCGTGCCCTGGCGTCAGCTACGCCGGAATCTCCGCGGAGGTCGGCTCCGCGCCCTCATCGTCTCGGCGACGAACGTTCCGACCGGTCGGGCGGTCGTCTTCGTCGACCACGACTCCTCCGTGAGCCTTCCCCGGGAGCTCCCCGGCCAGGTGCGAGTCCGGAGCGTGCGGATTGGGCCTGCCCACGTTCTCGCGTCAGCGGCGATACCTCTCGTGTTTCCCCCGGTGCGGGTCGGGCGCGAGCTGCACTGCGATGGGGGGCTTCGGCTCAACACCCCGATGGCGCCGCCGATCCACCTGGGGATGGATCGGCTCTTCGTGATCGGTGTCAGCGACCCCGAAGGCGACCAGGCGCGACTGCCCCCCGACCGGTACCCCGGCGCGTCGTTCCTGCTCGGCAAGGTGCTCAACGCCTTTCTCCTCGACCACCTCAACGCCGATCTCCAGGAGCTGGAGCGTATCAACGCCGCGCTGCGCATCGGCATCGAGGCGTATGGCGATGGGTATCTCGAACGAATCAACGAGGTCGCTCGCGCGCGGGGGGAACCTCCGCGGCGCCTCGTGGAGGCTTTCGCGATCCGGCCGAGCGTGGACCTGGGGTTGCTGGCCAGTCGGCATCTGCGCAGCACCGGTCTGCGGCTCCGCGACGTTCGCGCCAGCACGCTCCTGCGTCTCCTCGACGCCGGCGAGGGCGGCGACGCGGACCTGGCCAGCTACCTGCTGTTCGACGGGGGCTTCGCACAAACGCTCATCGAGCTCGGCCGCCGGGACGCTCGCGCGCGCCGGGACGAGATCGAGACCTTCCTTTACGGGAGCTGACCTTGCGTGGGATCGATCGTGGACAAGCTGTGGAAAGAGTCCGCTAACCTCTCGTAGACACTTCGGGATCGACAGAATTCAGCATGGTGCTACTTTTGTGGACAGGTATCCGTAGCGGACCATGCCCAGCCTGAACGAGCGCGTCGACATCGAGCCCGAAGAGCGGCTCACCCGAGCCCTCGCGGCGCGCGACCCGGCGACCCGGCTGCAGCTCGCACGCGAGGGGCTCTCCGTCGATCCCGACGCGGACCTGACCTTCCTGCTGCTGAGGCAGGTGTACGTCGCCCAGGTAGCCCTGCACCAGCTTCAGGGCGCGGTCGAGGCCACCGAGGCGATGGCCGCGACGGGGGTCATGCCGGATGTGGCCTACACCGACCAGGCCCGGGCTCTCGCCGCGATGGGGAAGATGGACCGGGCGATCGAGGCGCAGCGGCTGGCCGCACGGAACGCTCCGGCTTCGCGCAAGAGCTTCCAGTGGTGGTCGCTGGCGACCCTCCAGCACTTCGCTGGCGACCCCGAAGCGGCGCTCGCGACGCTGCGCCGTGCGCTCCGCTACGCCCAGCGAGATCGCCCTCTGATCA
>JALVDI010000258.1 GCA_027009115.1 Polyangiaceae bacterium
CGGACGCCGATCGTGCAGGGATCGCGCGCGTCTACCGCGCCCTGGACGAGGCCCTCGCTCGCTTGCTGGAGGCGGCCGGCCCCGAAACCGAAGTGACGGTGGTGAGCGATCACGGTTTCGGCGGCGCAGGAGACAAGGTCCTCTACCTCAACCGAGCCCTCGCGGAGGCGGGGCTGCTGGGGTTTCATCCGCACCGGCGGCGCGGAGCGCTCATCGGAGCTGCCAAGGATTGGGCGCTCACCGGACTCCCGCCGCGGCTACGGGAGCGCGTCTTTCGCTTCGGGGGTGCCGCTCTTCCGAGCTGGCTCGAGACGCAGGCTCGCTTCGGCGGAATCGACTTCGAGCAGACCGTCGCTTTCAGCGACGAGCTCAATTACTTCCCTGCGGTGTGGCTCAACCTCGAAGGTCGAGAGCGTCGCGGGATCGTATCGCCGGCGCAGCGTGCCGCGGTCACACGGGAGGTGAGTGCGGCTTTGAGGAGCCTTCGGGACCCGTGGACCGGGGCCGCAGTGGTCGCCGAGGTGTGGCCCCGGGAAGAGCTCTACGAGGGCCCCTGGGTCGAGCGCGCCCCGGACCTGATCCTGCGGCTGCACCTCGATCGCGGCTACAGCTACAACTTGATGCCGAGCGCGACGGCCCCGCCGGGGACCGGTCCCTGGCGGAGGCTCGACGTCGCCGAGCACCTCGGCCGCAAGGGCCGCAGCTTGCCCGGGAGCCATCGCGAGCGCGGGCTCTTCGTCGCCGCCGGTCCGCGGGTTGCGCCGATCGGCGAGGTGGACGCGGCGATGGCGGACGTCCCCGCCACGCTGCTCGCGCGTCTGAACGTGGCCGTGCCTCCCGACGCGGACGGTCGCGTGCTGTGGGAGCTGCTCTGCGGCGACGGAGCGAGGCCTCAGCCCCTGCCCTCGGCTCCCGTGGTCCGTGGTGCCGGCGACGAGGCCCGCGTGGAGGCGCGGCTGCGCGCCCTCGGCTACATCGATTGAGCGATCGCCGCGCCCGCTGCGAAGCCCCTGCTTCGCCAAGCTCCCGCTCCTACAGCGCCAGGGCCCCTCGGATCAGCGAACCGCGGCGATGTTCTCCCACTGGAGGATGAACGTGTCCCGACCGTCGTCGCAGAGCACGACGCTGCCCTCGCCGGAACGGTAGAGGTAGCACCGCGTCGGGTCGACTCCCGCGGCGATGGCCGCCTGCGCCTGGGGGCTGGAAGGCTCGAGCTGGGAGGCCTCCGAACAAGGCCGCCGACCGGTGAGGCAGCTCTGCCCGTACGCCCGCACGACCTCCGGCGTGACGGCGCAGCTCGCGCTCTGGAGCCGGGCCGCCGTCGACGGGTGAAAGAACTCCGCGTTCCGGGCGCCCGTGGGATCCTGCGCGCAGCCCCGCTGCATCATGTTCAGCTTCGCGGCGAGGGTGTGCCGGTAGAGCTCGGCCCCCAGCCGGCCGCCTCCACGGGCTCCTCCATCGGGCCATTGGCGGGTTTGTGCTTTCGAGCACGCCGCGTTGCACATCCCGCAGGTGAGCGCGACGAGTGCCCCCAAGACGAACCCCACGATGTTCAGCACGAGCCCGGTGATCGCGAGGCCGCTCGACTCCCCCATCTGCTTGGCGCGAGACATCGCCACCCCCGACATCACGATACCCACGAGCGCGGCGAGGGGCGCGCCAAAGCTCACGATCGCACCGACGTAGCGGACCGGCGTCAGAAACACCCCCGCGATGGTGAGCACGAGGGCGAGAACCCCGACGAGAACGGACGCGATGGCCATGAGGCGAAAGGTCCTGCAACGCCGGTGCACCCGTCAAGCGAGCGCGTCGATGGGCCGCGCCTCAGGGTCCCGGTGCCGTCGCCGCACCGCTGGGTGGGCTCTCCTGCTTCAAGGCCTCCGAGACGAGCGGCACGTAGCGCTGGGGGCCCGCGGCGAGGTCACCCTCGGCGAGGGGGATCGAGCCCTGGCGCGTTTCTCCCGCCTGGACGGACGTGAACTCGAGGACGCATCGACCGTCGCCCTCGCAGCGAAGATTCGTGAAGTGGAGCTCGCCGTCGCCGTCGCAGGAGGGCAGCGTCCGCTCCGCGCAGCGGGTCGAAAGCTCCGAGAGCACCGCGCCGAGATCGAGCTCGCCGGAGGGCGGTACGGTCGGCGCCTGGGCTCGACGGCGGCGGCGCGCTTCTTCGGCGGCCTCGCGGGCCTCGGCGAACGCCTCGCCGGCGGCTCGGCCCGCCGGACCAATGCTTGCCGAGACACAGGCGTTGCAGAGGCCGCAGGTGAGCGCCACCACGAGGCCCAGGACCAACCCCAGAATGCTGAGCACCAGCCCGGTGGTCGCCGCTCCCTGCTCGCCACCGGTTTGCTGCGCCTCGCGGATGCCGAGGCCGCCCAGGACGATGCCCATGAGCGCCACGGCGGGCGCGGCGAAAGCGAACAGGGCGCCGGCATACGGCAGCGCGGTGAGCAAGAAGCCTCCCATCGTCAGCAACAACGCCACCACGCCGCAGACGATCGAGGCCATACCCCTGGACATGGCCGCAGGCTCGTCGACCCCTCTGGCGCCGTCAAGACGGGGCCCTTCCCAGCTCGGTCGGTGGCTATCGCTTGGGGAGCTCTTTCTTGCGCTTCGCACGATAGCGGATGCGCAGCGGCGTCCCTTCGAAGCCGAAACGCTCGCGAAGCTGATTGGCCACGTAGCGCTGGTACGAGAAGTGGACGAGCTCGGGGTAGTTCGTGACGACCACGAAGGTCGGCGGTCGCGCCTCGGCCTGGGTGACGTAGTAAAGCTTGATGGGGCGGTTCTTCTGGGTAGGCGGAGGGTGCCGCTCCAGCACCTCTTCGAAGAAGCGGTTGAGCTCGCCGGTCGCGATCCGTTTGCGATGCTCGACGACGGCCCGATCGACGGCCTGCAGGACCTTGTTCGTGCTGCGGCCAGTTTTGGCGCTGAGGGTGATCAGCGGCGCCCAGCGTGCGAAGTTGAGCACTTCCCGGGTGCGCCGCTTGGCGGCACGGATCGCCTCGGCGTCCATCAAGTCCGTCTTGTTGAGCGCGACGACGAGCGCGCGTCCGCGGTCGACGGCGAGCCCCGCGATCTTCGCGTCCTGTTCGCCCACGCCGAGGTGCGCGTCGATCATCAGCACCACGACGTCGCTCCGTTCCATCGCGCGAATCGCCTGGTAGATGCTCAGGGCCTCCACGCCCTCGCCCTTCTTGCGCACCTTCGTTCGGCGTCGAATCCCGGCGGTGTCGATGAGAACGAGCTGGCGCCCGCGCCGGTCCAGCAGGGTATCCACGGCGTCGACGGTCGTCCCCGGCGTGTCGGTGACGAGCTGCCGGTCCTCGCCGATGAGGCGGTTGACGAGGGACGATTTGCCAGCGTTCGGGCGGCCCACGATGGCGACCCGTGGGATGGCCAGGTCCGGCTCGGGATCCGGTTCCTCCGTCGGCTCCGGGAGTGCGCCGACCAGTGCCTCCTCGAGGTCGCCGATGCCGCGCCCGTGGAGCGCTGAGATGGGGTAGACCTTGTCGAGGCCCAGCTCGTAATAGGTCACCGAACCGAGCTTCTTCTGCTCCGAGTCGGCCTTGTTCGCGACGAAGAACACGGGCTTGTCGGTGTCGCGCAGAAGCCTTACCGCCTCGAGATCCGCGGGCGTCGGATCCACGCTCCCGTCGAAGACACACACGACGACGTCGCACTCCTCGAGGGCCATGCGGACGTGGGCCGCGATGCCGCTCATGAAGGGGTCGTCGCCTTCGGGGTCGAAGCCGCCGGTGTCGATCAGCACGACCTCTCGGCCGTAGAGCAGCGCGTCGGCGTAGTGGCGGTCGCGGGTGACGCCCGGGACGTCCTCGACGATGGCGACTCTCTGGCGCGCCAGGCGGTTGAAGAGCGTGCTCTTGCCAACGTTCGGACGCCCGACGATAGCGATCATGGGTCGCGGCCCGGCAGCGCCGGCGGGGCGCGGCATCGGAGGTTTGCGCCGCCTGCTCACGGATCCTCCTGACCGGCGAACCGACGCGCCCGCACCGGGTCGGCGGTCCAACCCGAGTCGACCTTCACCCAGAGCTCCAGGTGGACACGCCGCCCGAGGAAGTCCTCCATCGCGTGGCGCGCTTCGGTGCCGATGGTCTTGAGCCGGCTGCCGCCCTTGCCGATGACGATGCCCTTGTGCGTGTCCTTCTCGACGACGATCGTCGCGTGGATCCGCACGAGCCCCCCGTCGACTTCGAAGCGGTCGACGAGGACGGCGACCCCGTAGGGCACCTCCTTGTGCGTGTTGCGCATGACCGCTTCGCGCACGAGTTCCGCCACGAAGAAGCGCTCGGGCTTGTCGGTGAGCACGTCCTCGTCGTAGAGGGCGCCCTCGGGCAGGCGCCGGCGGATCTCCTCGACGAGGGGGGCGAGGTTGGTGCCCTTGGTGGCGCTGATGGGAACCACCGCCGCGAACTCGCGGGCGCGCTGATAGGCCTCGATGAGGGGCAGGAGCAGGCGCTTGTCGCGCAGGCGGTCGACCTTGTTGAGCGCGAGGATCACCGGAAGGTTGGCGTCCTCGAGCATGGCCAGGACAGAGGCGTCGCGCTCGGACACGCGAGGCGCACCGCGGAAGGCCGGCGGCACCTCGGTCACCAGCAGCGCGACATCGCATCCGGCGAGGCCGAGCTCGGCTTGCTCGACCAGTACGCGGTGGAGCGCGCTGCGCGGCCGAGCGACGCCGGGCGTGTCCACGAACGCGATCTGTGTCGGCGGCTCGTCGCTGAGGTAGACCCCGAGCACCGCCGAGCGGGTCGTGCCCGGCTTGGGCGTCGCGATGACCAGCTTCTGCCCCAGCAGCCGGTTGAGGAGCGTCGACTTGCCGACGTTGGGCCGCCCGAGGATCGCGCAACGGCCGGCGCGCATGGTCTCCGCGTTCATGAGGGCAGCCACCATAGCGCTGCTGCCAGAGGCGTAAAGGCGCCCGGCGGCTCCTTGGCAGGCCACGTGGCCCCTTGAAAGGCGGCTTTGCGCAGAAAGTGGACGTCGCCGGCCCCTTCTGATCACCTCGGGGCATGATCCAAGCGCCGAACCCCCGAGCCCACGTCGCGCCGCAGGTCGGTGGCGCCGCACGATTCCACTTCGACGGGGTCCCCGGCCCCATTACTGCGCGGGTCGAACACGTCGACCGCGATCACCTGACGTTGCGCCAGGAGCTACCCTTCTTGCGGCTCGACGCCACCGTCGAAGACGAGCAGGGTCGGACGGCGAAGCTCACGGGGGTGGCGGTGGCCGTCCGCGACGGAACACCGGCGCTGCTCCTGGAGTTGAGCTATGGCCGTGCCCGGGACGCCACGATCCCCTTTCATACGCAGCCGCTGGACGACGCTCCGCGGCGGGCGCATCGTGACCCCGCCCCACCCTACGTCCCCCAGGTCCGCGACCAGGAACCGGCGCACACCGAGGCTCTCCGCGGCGACGCCCCCGCCACACCGCTGACGCCGCTGGCGATCCCGACGCCAAGACCAGCATGGCACCTCACGCTCTGGCATCGGGTGCGTGCCGCGTGGCGCCGCCTGCTCGGACTCAACAGCCGCTAACCTGCGGGAGACGTCGGCGCGAGCGCCGAAGCTCCACGTTGCCAAGCTGGCCGCAGGCCGCCATGACGCTGCGTCCTTTCGTCACGCGCTTGCGCACGGCCAAGCCTTCCTCACGAAGCCAGCCGATGAAACGCTCGACCTCGGCGTCCGTCGGCGCTCGTGTCAGCGGATCGTTGCCGGGGTTGTAAGGGATGACATTGACGAGGACCCGAGCGATGGGCGCGCAGAACGCCGCCACCCCCGCGGCGTCCCCCCGGGTGTCGTTGAGGCCCGGCATCAGGCAGTAGTTCACGCCGAGGGTGAAGTTGCGGCGCGGGCGGTAGGCCGCGAGCGCCGCCTGGAGCCGCGACAGAGGCGTCTTTCGGTTCACGGGCATCATGCGGCTGCGCGTCGCATCGTCCGGCGCGTTCAGGCTGACGCTGAGGTTGAGGCGCTTGAAGCCGGCCTCTTGCAACCGCCGCAGCCCCGCGAGGTGACCCACCGTGCAGACGGTAAGCCGCTCCTGACCGATCGCCAGCCCGCTCGGGTCGTTGAGCACGCGGATCGCCTGAAGGACCGCGTCGGCGTTGTCGAGGGCCTCACCCATGCCCATGAAGACGATGTTGCGCACGTCCCAACCCAAGACGTGCCGGGCGACGAGCACCTGGGCGACGATCTCATCGGCGCGGAGGTGGCGGATGAGCCCCATGCGCCCGGTCTCGCAGAAGGTGCAACCCATTTTGCAACCGACCTGGCTGGAAACGCAGAGCGTGTGACGCCCCCGCCCCATCGGGATGTGCACGCACTCGATCTCGAGGCCGTCGTCCGTGCGCAAGACCGCCTTGGCGGTGGTGCCACGCTCGCTCTCCTCCTGGGCGGATCGCACGACCTGCGGCAGCTCCATCGCGAACTGAGCGCGCCAGGCGGCGACGGATGCCGGCCCGAGGTCGTCGATCTCCTCGGGAGCAAAGCGCCCCTGGCGGACGACCTGCCGATGGATCTGCCGTGCCCGACCGTGGCCCCGCGGCAAACGGGCGCGGGCCTCGGCTTGGAGCTGCTCGAAGGTGAGCCCGTGCACGGCGATCATGAGCGGACAGGGTGACCCGCCGCCCTGCATGACTCAACCCGCCGTAGCCGCCGGGAGGGACGCCGCGCCTGGAATCGCCGACACCCCCCTATTCCTCATTGAGTGCGCTGAATGACGTGAAAGCCGAAGGGCGTCTCGACCGGCTCGCTGATCTCGCCCACCTCGAGCCCGAACGCCGCCCGCTCGAAACTCGGCGTCATGCGCCCGCGCCCGAAGGTCCCGAGGTCGCCGCCGGGCGGACCGCCGGGCTCTTCGGAGTACTGCCGGTGCAACTCCTCCCACGCCTCACCTTCGCGGGCGCGGCGCGCGACCTCCGCCGCACGTAGGTGGGCCTCCTCGCGGGAACGGGTCGTCTCCTCCGTGGCGGCGCGCGACCCCTCGAAGACGATCAGGATGTGCCGGGCGCGGATCTCCGCCGGACCGATCTGTGGATCCGGCCGACGCTGTAGGACGACGAAACCACGCTCGGTGCGCACCGGGCCGCCGACCTCACCGACACTCAGCCCAAAGGCCTCCCGGGCGATCGCCGGGTCGAGGTCCTCGGCGCCCCGCTCCATGCGCTGGGTCTGTGGCTCGTCGTCGGCGTAGCGGCGCGCGACCTCACCGAAGTTCGAGTCCGGCTGCCGCACGAGGTCGGCGATCATCCGGGCGCGCTCGAAGGCTTCTTCCTCCGTGCGCTCGACCTCGGGCCCCGCTCCTTCGGCGCCACTCCACGTCACGATCAGAGTGCGCACCTCGATCAAGTCGCTCGGCTCGGCCCTCGCGTGGATCGGCCGGGCAGTGGCCTCGACAGCGGACGGAGGCTTGGGGCCGCAAGCGTACGAGAGTCCGAGCGAGAGTCCGAGCGAGAGTCCGAGGAGGGTGAAGCTGCGCACGCGCCATCGGTAGCGCAGCGCTCCTCCAAACGCCACAACAGCGTGGAGCACTCGGTCGAGGCCCAGCGGCACCCAACATGCGTGCTACGAGATCTCCCCGGTCCACCGGTCGCGTCTTCCGGCCCCATGGCGTGGTGGCGACCCATCGAGGATCGGGGCTTCAAGAGGGTCGGGACTTCAACTCGGGAGTTCCGAAGGACGCGAATCCCGTGAAGTCCGGGTAGATCGTCGAGTGCCGGTAGCCGAACAGGTTCTCCAGCCGGTTGCGGATGTCCTGCTTCGCGCTGGCCTTGATCCGAATGGTGTACACAGCGTCCGTCGTGACGCCGCCAGCCTGAGGATCGAGCTTGTGCGCTCTCAATGCGAGAGAGGTTGCGCGACGCACGTCATCGATCTTCCACTTCCCGGCGTCCGGATTGGTGGACTCGGGCCATTGTGGAGGTGCCGTCGGGACCCCACCGAAAATAAAGCCTCCATTCTGAGCAGCCATCCGGCCATCGAGATGCGCAGGACGCCAAGCGAACACCTGGGTCCGCCACGCCTTGTAGGCGTCCTTGTCTTCTTGGGAGGCATCCCGTGCCGCTGGCTTCGGCCATGGGCGGCGAAGCTCATCCTCCCAGGGTCGATAGGTGGCGGTCTCGTTGATCAGGCGATCGGTGACATCGATGGCGAAGAGCCGCCCGTCCGTGTTCTCATTGATCGGAGCGCCATTCACCCATTTCTTCTCGACAGCGAACCACAAGCCGATGAATGGGTTGAAGGTGACGTCAATCAGGCGGGTCGGGGCTCCGTAGTGCTGGAGCATGGCCAGCTGCCCGAGGATCGACAGCCGCCCGCGATCGCCCAGGTGGAGCCCCCAGCGGTGAACCTCCGCAAGGATCTCCCCCTCCATCTTGTACAGACTCCGCTCGTCGGGTGCCTTGGCCCCACCGACGGTCCACAGGTGACGACGGTACAGCGAGCTATGAAGTGGCCAGCTTGCGTCCACCTGGCCGCGCCAGGCGAAGAGACGGCCCTTGGCGGACCACCTGTCAAAGACACTGTGGATGAGGTCTCGCACTTGCTCGAAGGTGTCGGCAGTGCTTTCCCAAGGGGACCAGAAAGCATCAGGATTCATGTGGACCCTAGGGTCCTCTCCGGCGCTGGGATACGCCAGTCTCGTCGAGATGCGCGCGCTGCAGCGCCGCAGGATCCGTGGCCGGGACCCTCAATTCGTCGCCAGGGGCCATGACCGGCTTGCGCGGGGGTAGCGCCCGGTCGTTCCGTTCGTCAGGCTGCGGTCGATGGACCCCATCCTGACGGTCCTGCGCCTGGGAGAGATCGAGCGCCCCATCGGGAGCTACGGCGTCGCGGTTGCCATGGGTCTGATCCTCGGCGCGTTCATGGCGGGGCGCTCGGCGTACCGGTCCGGCATCGATGTCGGCGGTGCGATCGCGGCCATCGGCTTCGCGGTCGCCGGGGGGCTCGCGGGCGCGTCGTCGATGTTCTGGCTCGTGGAGCTCATCCGCACCGGTTCGCTCACCGCGGGCCTCGAGCAGCCCGGGCTCGTCTTCTACGGAGGGCCCCTCGGCGGCGCCCTCGGCCTGTGGTTCGGCGCGCGCAAGCTCGAGCTACCGCTGGGGAGGTTCCTCGACGTCGCCATCGCCGGGCTGCCGGCGGGGCACGCCCTTGGCCGCCTTGGCTGCTTCTTCGGTGGCTGCTGCTACGGCCGCGCCTGGGACGGCCCCTGGGCCGTCCGCTACACGCACCCGATGGCGCCGGCCGCCTGGCCTCCGATCTTGCGCCACCCGACCCCCTTGTATGAGTCGCTGCTCCTGATGGCTTTCGCCTGGGTCCTGGTGCTCTGGCCGCCGAGTCACGTCGGCACCGGCCGACGCGCCGGCGTGTACCTCATCGGTTACGCCTGCATCCGGCTTGTGACGGAGCTCTTCCGGGGCGACACGGTCCGGGGCATCTACTTTGGCTTCGTGTCGACGTCGCAGCTCATCTCTCTCGCGCTCTTCGCGGTGGGGCTCGCCATCGTCCTCGTCACGACCCGCCGGATTCGCGCGCTGAAGGAGGATGCCCCGTGAGGCGTGCGCTGCTCGTCGCGAGCGCCGCGATCGGCGTGGCGGCCATGTTGCCGCCGGGCGAGGCGCAACGCCTGGCGCTCCCGGAGGTCGTGCTCATCGACGCCGGATGGTTTTGGCGTGGCAGCAGCGACGAGGACCTGGCCTACGCCATCGGGCTGTGCGAGCGCGAGTGGGGTGAGCAAGCTCCCGAGCTCTGCCGTGGCGATCTCCTCGCCCAGCTCCTCGCCGCGGAGACGCCGCAGCGGCGCATCTGGCTGAGCGCCTACCGCATCGACCGGACCGAGGTGACCCACGAGCGCTGGCGGCGCTGTGTGGCCGCGGGGCGCTGTCCCCCCGCGCGGACCGATGGCGATCCCCGGCTCTCGGCGCCGGCGATGCCTGTCACCGGCGTCGACTTCTTCGAGGCCGAGCGTTACTGCGCCTTCGCCGGTGGGCGGCTGCCGACGGAAGCCCAATGGGAGCGCGCTGCTCGGGGCGCGGACCGCCGACGCTTCCCGTGGGGCCAGCAGTTCAACGACCGCCTGGCCAACCACCGCAGCCCCATCGATGGGTTCCGCTACCTCGCGCCTGTCGGTTCGTTCCCCGCCGCGGCGAGCCCCCACGGGCTCTTCGACATGGCCGGCAATGTCTGGGAGTGGACCCGCGATCGCTTCGACGCCGAGAGCTATTCGACCGATCGAAGCGTCGATCCCGAGGGGCCCGCCACCGGTGGCGAGCGGGTCACCCGCGGCGGCTCCTGGCGCAGCTCCGCCGACCTGCTCCGGACCACCCTGCGGCGACCCTGGCCCGCCGGCTCGTCGGCACCCGACCTCGGCCTGAGGTGCGTCTACGACGCCCTCTCTCCCCAGCGCCCAGGGGGCGGGCGATCTCGCGGAGCAGCGCGCGAAGCCACAGGGGCTCCTCGGCACCCCGGCCCCTTGGGTGGTGAGAGCGGCTGAGCTATGCTCCGCCGGCTCTGCGCGCGGTAGGGGGTTGGCCCACGCCTCGCTGGACCCAAGGAGACTCGATGCGTCATCTCGGCTCGCTTCTCATCGCCTTTGCGCTCGTCGCCGCCTGCAAGGCCGGCGAGGGGGAGTCCTGTTTCGAAGAGAACGACTGCAACGGCAGCCTGCTCTGCTGCAAGGCGAGCTTCGACCCGAACGCCCGCGGGACGTGCGCGATGAGCTGCGAGGCCCGAGATGCCGGCCCGGGCTTCGACGCGGGCCCGGGCGACGCGGCCGTCGACGCAGGTCCGGGCGACGCCGCTCCAGAAGACGCAGGTTTCGACGCGGCCGTCGACACGGGTCCGGGCGACGCCGCTCCAGGCGATGGGGGCTTCGACGCCGCTCCGGGCGATGGGGGCTTCGACGCCGCTCCGGGCGATGGGGGCTTCGACGCAGCCTTCGACGCCGCTCCGGACGACGCGGGTTTCGACGCCACCTGAGCGCCCAGCGTCGGGCCTCCGCCGATCTCGCTCGATCGCGTTCCCCGCCCATACGGGTTTCCCCGTACACTGTGCGTGGTCGCGGCGCCTCCTCCCCTGGATCTGTGACCAGCCGGGCATGAAGGTCTGTTCTACCTGCGGCAAAGTCTACGACGACGCGCGGAGCACCTGCGTCCGGGACGGCACTACGCTGGGAGCGGTGCGCGACCCTCTCGTAGGGCGCACCGTCGGAGGACGCTACCGTCTCATCACGCGGCTGGGTGTCGGCGGGATGTCGGCCGTGTACCTCGCGCGCCACGTCCTCATCGACCGGCTCGTCGCGGTGAAAGTGCTTCGACGGGATCTCGCCCAGGACCGGACGCACCGAGACCGATTCATCCGCGAGGCGCGGGCCGTCAACCGCATCAACCACGACAACATCGTGGAAATCAGCGACTACGGCGAGACCGATGACGGCCTTGTTTACCTGGTGATGGAATATGTCCCGGGCAGCTCCCTCGCCAGCGCACTGGCCGGTGGCGCACTGGCCACGCACCGCGCACTCTCCATTGCCGCGCAGATCGCCAGCGCGCTTGGTCGCGCGCACCAGATGGGCGTCGTGCACCGTGACCTCAAGCCCGAGAACGTGTTCTTGGTCAAGAGGCGTCACGGCGGCGACTTCGTGAAGCTCCTCGACTTCGGCATCGCCAAGATCATGGACGCGCCGGCGCTCACGGGGAGCCAGCAAATCTTCGGCACGCCGGGGTACGTAGCGCCGGAGTACATCCAGTCCACCGACATCGACGGCCGTGCCGACCTCTACTCGCTCGGCGTGATCCTC
This sequence comes from Polyangiaceae bacterium, assembly GCA_027009115.1. Lineage (GTDB taxonomy): Bacteria > Myxococcota_A > Polyangia > Polyangiales > Houyiibacteriaceae > JALVDI01. Next base: position 11,812 of record JALVDI010000258.1, read on the forward strand.
TACGAGATGGTCACCGGCGCGCTCCCCTTCGACTATGAGTTCCCGGGCGACCTGCTCGTCAAGCACGTCACCGAACAGCCCGTTCCGCCGCGCGAACGCAACCCGAACGTCGAGCCCGCCATCGAAGCGCTCGTGCTTCGCTGCCTCGAAAAAGACCCGGACCGTCGCTTCCGCGATGCCTATCACTTCCTCGGGGAGCTCACCAAAGCGCGCGAACGGCTGGGTTCGGAGGAGACCTGGGGCGCCATGAACGAGCCCACCGTCGCGACGATCGCGGCCCAGCGGCCTGAGCCCACGAGCGATGGAGCGCCGGCGTCGAAAGGGACGGCGTCCGCGGCTTCGCCGTCGCCCGCAGGCTCGCGCATCCCGAGCCCCCCGGCGGGAGCCGAGGAGGGTTCACCGCCCCAAGACGAGCTGGGCCTGGCCGGAGCTCAGCGCTGGAGGGCTCGCTACGAGGCGCTCGCGGCGGCCCTCGAAGACCTTCGGGCCAACAGCCATGGGGTGCCGCAAGACGTCGACGATGCGCTGCGCTTCTGCACCCTCACCCTCGGCAACCTCGAGAGCGCCGTCACCGAAGCGGAGGCGTTGCAGCAGGCGATCGAGCAACGAAACATGCGGGCGCGCGACTTCCG
>JALVDI010000259.1 GCA_027009115.1 Polyangiaceae bacterium
CAGTGCCCGCCTCAACTTGATCTTGGCGCTTCGTGCGTGCGGCCGTGGAAAAGACGCAGAGCCGCTCGTCGCCGATGTGCTCGAGCGCGCCCCCGGCTTGCTCTCCGACGCGGCGGCGTCCCTCTCCGTCGTGCTGTGGACCTCGCCCGAGCGTGTGAACCTCGAGCGCCTCGACGAGGTGCTCGAACGCGCCTTGGAGCTGATGCGCGGCAACCGGAGCTCACGCATCGTCACCTACGTCACCGACGACGGCCGGCTGCGGACGGTTCCGCAGCGGCAGGGTCAGCGTGGCCCCCACGCGGGCGACGAGGACGATCTCATGCGCGCCCGCGGCATGCTGCTCCGGGCCGCTGGGGTGGGCCGCTTCCAGGCGCCCGCGCCCCCTCGGCCGACTCCCGCGTCCCTGACGCCGGAGCAGCTCGAGACCTTTCTGGCGCAGGGCTACCTTCGCCTTCCCGGAGTCCTGGACCCGGAGGTGGCTCGCCGCTGGAGGCTCCGCGCCCTCGAGCAGCTCCGCGATGCTCCTCATCGCTGCGTCAAAGGGTGGGATGGATCCGTCTCGCTCGACGCCCTCGACCCCGACGACCCCTCCACATGGGCCATGGAGCGGATCGACTGCGCCCTCGATGCGTCCTGGCCTTTTGCTCAGCTTCTGCCGGACGCCTGGCCTGTGCTCTGTGCCCTCGTCGGCGGCGAGGACCGCCTCGAGACGCGCGAGATGGGCGAGTACCTCATCTTGAACCTGCGCGCGCGCGCGGCGCTCGGAGCGAGGCCGCCCCATCCGCAGTGGGGCTCATGGCACATGGACGCACCATCGGAGCGTACGAGCCTGCAGACGTACCGCAACGGGCTCGTCCTCGTCGTGCTCTTCGACGACGTGGAGCTCGACCGTGGGCCGACCTACATCGCTCCCGAGTCCGTGCGCGAGGTTGCGCGGGAGCTTCGCTCCGGCCCTGTCGACTTCGTCGATCGGCGCAGCACCGCGCGAATCATCCAACGCTGCCGGAGCTTCGTGCCGCTCACAGGTCGTGTCGGCGACGTCTACGCCCTGCACCCGTTCATGCTCCACTCTCCGTCGCCCAACCCCTCCGGCCGCATCCGCTGGATGAGCAACCCGGTCCTCTTCACACGCGAGCCCCTGCGTTTTTCTGCGCCGGCCTCGTCGCCCGTCGAGGAGCTCGTGGTGCGAGCGCTCCGTGACTGAGTGGGGCATGCGAGGGTAGGGCCGCACGGTCCGGGTCTACACCAACGAGACCTGCAACCAGGGCTGCTCCTTCTGCGATCGCCGGGCGTCCCGAGAGCGCCCTGCGTTCGTCGCGCCTGCCGCGGTCCGAGGGCGACTCGACGCTGCCGCCGTGCAGTCCTCCCGCGTGGTCCTGACCGGGGGTGAGCCGGCGGGCTACGGCGGCGCAGAAGTCTTTCACCCATCTGTCTGCGATCCCTGCGCGCTGCGTTCGAAGTGCTTTGGCGTCAGGCGGGGCTATGCAGAGCTGTACGGCGTGGGCGAGCTCCGACCTATCTGTCGTTGACGGGCACGTTCGGGCTTGGCGCCGGCGTACGGCTAGGCGAGCATGGGAGGTGTGGCACCGGCGAACGCACCTTGACCACCTCGATGCTGCCTTGCGGCGGCTGGAACGCCTGGGAGAGCGTGGGGCGGGGAGCGGTGCCGCGGTGACCCTGCGCCGGGAGGAGTGGGGCGCCGTCGTGCAAGACGTCGGGCTGTTGGTGCGCGCGCTTCGCGAAGGGGTCATGCATGGCGGCGCCGATGGTGTTCAAGGCATGGTCGCGACCGAGGACGCGGTCACGAGGCCGCTGGGGTGTCGTTTCGAGATCGGCTCGTGGCAGCTGCGGCATTGCACGCCGAGTTTCGCTGGAGTGCTCGGGCGTCGCCCCGAAGAGCTGCGTGGTCACGACGTGCGCGAGCTATTCCTGCCCGCCGATCGGGCAGCGATCGAGGCCGTGGCGCAGGCGCTCGTCGACGGGAAGCAAGCGCCGGCTGCGCGGGTTCGTCTGGGGGGTGAGGGGCGGCTGCTTCCGTTCGTTGTCGCCGGTGCGCTCGTGCAGGGTGAGGGGCGTCGCGAGGTGCAGTTGAGTTTGCGCGACGTGAGCCGCGAGCAGCGCCTGGACAAGCAGCTCCGCCACGCGCAGCGCCTGGCGACGGTGGGCCGACTCGCGCGTGGGGTTGCCCACGATCTGAACAACCTCATCACGGTCATTCGGGCAACCGTGGCGCTGGCCTCCGACGCGGCCGCTGGCGCGGGCATTGGCGGTGAGCTCGAAGAGGTCGACCGCGCCGCCGCGCGGGCCGCCGAGCTCACCCAGCAGCTCCTCGTGTTCTCCCGTCGGTGTCCAGCACCGCCACAGGTTGTCGATCTCGGCGAGAGCCTCGAGCGGATCGGGCGCCTGCTACGTCGCGCCCTCAACGAAGATGTGACCTTCGTGGAGGAGCGCTCCGCGGGCTTATGGGCGGTGCGGGCGGATCCGGCGCAGCTCGACCAGCTCGTGACCCAGCTCGTGCTCTGCACGCCGGCTGCGGTGGGAGCCGGGGGACGGGTCACGGTGCGGGCGGACAACTGCACGCTCGGCGCGGAGGCGCAGCGACTCGAGGCTGCCCCCGGTGATTTCGTGCGCCTTCGGATCACTCAGGACGCAGAGGCCGATGGGATTCGTGCCGCTTCGTCCATGGCGCTCGATGGTTCGTCCGCGCCGCCGTGTTCGTCCATGGACGACGGCGCGTTGCTGAGCTGTCAGAGCATTGCGCGGCAGCTCGGCGGGACGTTCGAGCTGGGGGGCGAGGGATCCGCCGCTGTCTGCTTTACGGTGTACCTTCCTCGCGCGGTTGTGGCCCCTCGGACCCCGTCCGACACGCCACCCTCGCCGAGGCGCGGGCGTGGGGAGCGCATCCTCTTGGTCGACGACGACGGGCAGGTGCGTGCCGCGCTTCGGCGCGTTCTCGAGAACGCCGGCTACCGTGTCAGCGAAGCCGCGGACGCCCGAGCCGCTCTGGCGACCGCCGAAGGCGCCGCCCCCTATGCGCTGCTCATCACCGACGTCATCATGCCCGACCTCCCGGGCCCACGTCTCGCGCAGGAGCTGCGGCAAGCCGGCGCCGTGCACCGGGTGCTCTATGTCACCGGGCACGCCGGCGAGCTCGTCGCCCGCCACGGCATCGAGCTCACGGAGCTCGACCTGCTCGCCAAACCCTTCGTGCCCGAGCGCCTCCTCGCCCGGGTTCAGCAGCTCCTCGAGCGCGACTCGAACTCTTGACAGCCGCCCCCCATCGCTTCAGATTTGGCCCCTCCTTCCGGAATAGCTCAGTTGGTAGAGCGGTCGGCTGTTAACCGATTGGTCGCTGGTTCGAGTCCAGCTTCCGGAGCCACATCGAGCAGGCGCAGGGCGTCCATGAAGCCGACGCCGTCGCGTCCCTGCACGTAGGTGATGCAGTCGCCGCCGCCATTGCCGCCGCGCGAGAAGTCCTCCCAGCGCTGGCTGTCCGGCCAGACCACGAACGAGGGGTTGGAGTCGCGGTTCCATGGTGAGCTGCCCACCAGGTGCGAGCCCGCGGGCCGAAGCTCGATGTCGCGGCCGATGAGCTCGACGATGTCGGTGCGGCGCTTGACCTCGTCGACCAGGTGGCGGAACGCGGCCGGGTCCACGGCTCAGCTCCTGCGGGCCTGCGGCCGCAGGTGGCCGCATCGCGGGGCGGGTTGCTCTGGGTTGGTCATCGGCTGCTCTCTCCTCGGCTCGCTCGCGTCCGCGGTGCGTGCGGCGCTCGGGGACGCGGTGTCCCTCGTCAGCGCAAAGCCAGGGACCTCGAAAACGGGGACAGCCCCTCCGCTGACCGCTCGCGACCGCCAGCAGCCCGGCCCCTCCACGAGCGCGCTGCACCGGCCTGGTGAACGCAATGTCCCCGAATCCGCGGGGCGTGGCTTTGCCCGGGTGGAGAGGAGCCGACCACCCGGCGTTCAGGTGGCGTCGAGCGGCGGCCCCCCTGCCGGAGAGGAGCCGGAGAGCCGATGGAAGACGGACGCAGCCGCAAGCTGACCCTGGAGGAGCGGCGTAAGGTCGCAGCCGACGTGCTGGCCCAGGCCATCCTCGACCTCACCGTCGAGCGGATGGCCAGGCCGGGAAACGGCTCGGAATCCGGGCAGAACCACGCGTCTGAAGAGCTTGCCTGTTCCCCAGAACAACGCCTGCATGTCCACGAGACCGCCGGCGATGGGCGCCAGCGGCAATCAGCCCGAGACATGGAGGAAGAGCGATGACCCAGACCGCAAAGACCCGCGCCGCGCGGGCGCGCAGCCAGGTGGCCGACGTGGCCACCCAGGTGGCCCAGCTCGAGCGCATGACCACGGCCGAGCTGACCGCGCGCTACGCCGAGCTCTTTGGCGAGCCTACCCGCAGCCGCAACAAGGCCTACCTCAAGAAGAAGGTGGCCTACCGGATCCAGGAGCTGGCCGAGGGCGGCCTGTCCGCGCGAGCCCGGGCCCGCATCGACGAGCTGGCCGAGGACGCGCCCCTCCGCTATCGGAGGGGCCGCGCCAGCGAAGAGCCCGCCGACCAGGCGCCCGCCGAGGAGCCGCCCGCGCCCGACGCCAAGGCCCGCGATCCGCGCCTGCCGCCCGTGGGCGAGGTCCTGGTCAAGACCCACAAGGGCACCGACCACGAGGTACGCATGCTCGACGACGGCTTCGAGTACCAGGGCGAGCGCTACGCGAGCCTGTCCAAGATCGCCCGCGTGATCACTGGCACCAACTGGAACGGGTTCCTGTTCTTCGGCCTTTGCTCGCGCAAAGGCCGAAGGGGATGCGGGGGTGAGGCATGAGGCTTGTGGCTAGGTCTGACGAAGAGACTGTAGCAAGGCTCCGAGAGTCCGCGCGGCCTCGTCGTGTTGCGACAAGATGGCCTCTGCCTCGGGGTCATGGAGGAATCCCAACCTCCGCGACAGGTCGAGCAGGTATCCAACCTCACGGAGCGAGGCAAAAGCCGTCTGTAGAAAGTGCAAGTACTCTTTCTTTGTCGCGCGAGCACAGCCTTCGACGATGTTCGTCGGGACGGAGACAGAAGCCCTGCGAAGCTGAGACACGAGGCCGAAACGCTCCTCGCCCGGAAAGGAGCAAGTCACCTCGTAGACGCGGACAACCAGAGCATCGGCCAGCTCGAACGCCCGCGGCTTTCGGTGGTCCCTCATGACACACGACACTACGCAGCGACGTACGTCCCCTCAAGCCCCACCCCTCAAGCCTCAAGCCCGCGCGAAGCGCGCCGCCATCTACACCCGCAAGTCCACGACGATGGGCCTCGACCAGGACTTCAACAGCCTCGACGCCCAGCGCGAGGCCTGCGCGCAGTACATCCGCAGCCGCGCACGCCACGGCTGGCACCTGCTGCCCGACGCCTACGAGGACGGCGGCTTCTCCGGCGCCAACATCAACCGCCCGGCCTTTCAGCGCCTGCTCGACGACATCGAGGCGGGCAAGGTCGACGTGGTGGTGGTCTACAAGGTGGACCGGCTGTCGCGCTCGCTCATCGACTTCGCCAAGGTGATGGAGCGCTTCAACAAGGCCGGGGCGGCCTTCGTGAGCGTCACCCAGAACTTCTCCACCGCCGACGCCATGGGCCGCCTCACGCTCAACATGCTCATGTCCTTCGCCGAGTACGAGCGCGAGATGATCGCCGAGCGCACGCGCGACAAGATCGTGGCCGCGCGGCGCAAGGGCAAGTGGACCGGCGGCTCGGTGCCTCTCGGCTACCAGGTGGTGGACAAGAAGCTCGTGGTCGACGAGGTCGAGGCCGTGGTGGTGCGCGAGGTCTTCGACCTCTACCTCGAGCACGGCTCGGCCCTGACGGCGGCCCGGATCCTCAACGAGCGCGGCCGGGCCACCAAGCGCCACCGGGCCCAGAACGGCAACATCCGCAAGGCTCGCCCCTGGACCAAGGATGCGGTGCTGCGCGTGGTCAAGAACGCCATCTACGCGGGTTTCATGCCCTACGGCGACGAGGTCCACCCGGGAGAGCACGACGCCATCGTGCCCGAGGAGCGCTGGCGCCAGGCCCAGGCGATGCTGCGCAAGCAGACCCGCCGCACGCGCGCGCGGCCGCGGACCCCGGACTACATGCTGCGGGGTCTGCTTCGCTGCGCCTGCTGCGGCGCGGCCTTCACGCCGGCCTCGACCCGCAAGGGCGGCCGGACCTACCGCTACTACCGCTGCCTCACCCGCGAGAAGCAGGGCCGCGGCGCCTGCCCGGCGAGACCTTTGCCTGCCGCGGCTATCGAGGACTTCGTCATCGACCGCCTCCACGAGGCTACCGAGGGCGGGGCGCTCGCCGCCGAGGTGCGCGCGCGCATCGCCGAGCGCCTCGAGCGCGAGCACGCCGAGCTGCACACCGAGCGAGCCGGCCTACCGCGGACAATCGCCGAGCTCTCGGCCGAGGGCCAGCAGCTCGTAAGCAAGGCTGCCGCCCTGTCGGGCCCGGCCGCCCGCCTGCTCGACGAGCGCCTCGAGGAGGTGGGCCACGAGCTCGCCCGTCTGCAGGATCGCCTCGCCGTGGTCGAGCGCCGCCTCGCAGGCCTCGACGAGCTCGAGGCCGAGGCTGCCTGGGTGGCCGCCGCCCTCGACGACTTCACCGCGCTCTGGAAGGCGATGACCCCGCCCAACCGCTACCGCCTCGTCCACGCCCTGGTCCACGAGGTCCGCGTGGACGAGCCCTCGGGCGAGGTCACCGCGACGCTGGTCGACTTTGGCGCGACGCCGCCCGATCCTGACGCCGGCCCCGACGAAGCGCCGCCCTCCGCACCGCCAACTGCGACGACCCCGGCGACGACCGCGCCACCCAGCCTGCACCTGGTCGCACCCACGGAGACAAGCCCATGAGTCGATCCACCGCCGAGCCCCTGCGCGAGTCGCACACCGAGCCCGGCCACCGTGTCTTCACGGGACGTCTTTTCCGCGTGCGGCGCGGCCGCGCCAAGGTCTTCACCCAGATCGCCCCCACGCCGCCCGAGCCCCAGCCCACGCGCCCGCTGCGCGCCGCCCGCATGCTCGCCCTCGCCCACCGCCTGCAGGCCATGATCGACGCCGCCTCGGCTTCAGCCGCGCCCGCATCACCCAGCTCCTCGATCTCCTCCTCCTCGCCCCCGACATCCAGGAGGAGATCCTCTTCACCGAGGCCCGCCCGGCCGCGACCCGATCACCGAGCACGACCTGCGCCAGGTGGTTCGGGTGGCGTTCTGGAGTGAGCAGAGGGAGCGGTGGGTGGCGATCCGGCCCGCGTCCCAACAGCGATAGCCACCCGCTTTCATCGACTTTCATTCGTCCTTGAGGGCTCCGATGGACCGAGATACCGTGGCGCCCGCTCGGGCCCGTCGCGCTTGAAGCGTCGTTGTGCGCTCTCGCGGCTCAACAGGAGGAGCCGAACTCGATGGCCGAACCCTGGGTTTCTGTTGAAGAAGTCGCCAAGCACCTCGGTGTTGCGAAGGACTCGGTCTACCGCTGGATCGAGAAGAAGGGCTTACCTGCCCACCGCATGGGTCGCCTCTGGAAGTTCCGGATCTCCGAGGTCGACGAGTGGGTATTGGCCGGCGGCGCGGGGTCGACGGACGACGACGATGCCAGGGGGGAGCAAGGATGACTGCGGGCGCCGCTGCTCCTGTCGACCTGGATCGGCTGCTCAAGCTCCGGCTGGTGGTCGCGCGCTTCGGCGAGATGGATCTCGCACGCTGGTGGAACAGCAAAGGCATGCTGGGCCGCCACGGTGCCGTCGTCTTGAAGCGCGGCTTCCCGGCGACACATCACTTCGCGCAGGCGCGGGTGGTGTTCGCCGTGGCGCGCAGCCGGTGTGAGGAGCTGTTCAACCCGCCGGGCTGCATGACGCTCTGGAACCTCCCCGCGGAGGTGGAGGAGGCGTTCGAGGAGCGGTGGCAGGACTGGCTGGATGAGGGTGAGCGATGGGCCCCATTGTTCGAGCGCCTTGCTGTGCTGAAGGACGGGGACCTCATCGAGGCGATGAGCGGCCTCGAACTCCTGACGTCAGAGCAGCGTGACGCGACCCTCAAGCTCCGCCGGTCGGCGGAGGGTCGCGCGGTGCCTCTCCCTGGCACGCACAGGGCCGACGATGGGGTGATCACCCTGCTTGCCGCCGGGTTCGCCCGAGGCGAGGCAGGAAGCCCCGCGATCCCGTACGCGAGGTTGGAGGGCTGAGTTGACGACGTCCCGCGCCAATGTCGTCTCGTCCTTCACGGTGAAGTACTCGTTCATCGACGAGACCTACGTGGTGTTCCAGCGTTGGGACTTCGGCCTCTCACGCCGCGACAACCTCTCCAGAATGCGCGAGGAAAACTGGATCGGTGCCACGAGCACGAACTGGCTTCGCGACGTCGCGTTCGTTCTCAACCGTCGCTTCGACCCCGCCGGCCGGGACCGGCCTCTCGTCGAGCTTGCTCAGGCTGGCTGCGACCGTGAAGTCTGGAAGCCGCTGTTGCTCTGGCACATGACGCGCGACGAGTTCCTGCTTCGCGACTTCCTGACGAGCTGGCTCTACGACCACTACGTGGACGGCACCTACCGAATCCGCACGGAAGATGTCGTCCCCTACCTACGAAAGCTCAAGAGGCGCCGAGGCATCCAGATCTCGGGCAACTGGTCGGACGCCACCACCTCTCGCGTCGCATCTGGCCTGCTGCGCATGGCCGCGGACTTCGGCTTGATGACAGGAACGCTCGTCAAGGAGTTTGCCTCCTACCATCTGCCCGAGGAGAGCTTCCTCTACCTGCTGCACGCGATGGCCGAGGCCGAACCGAACGCACGCAAGATCGTCGACTCGCCAGACTGGCACATGTATCTGATGGGTGCCGCCGACGTGGAGCGCGAGCTGCTCCGCTTGCACCAGTTTCGGCGGCTCCACTACGAGGTCGCGGGCAGCCTGGCCCAGCTCGATCTGCCCTGCAGCTCCACCACCGACTATGCGAGGGGCCCGATGATGGGAGCGGCGCCATGACGGACTGGAAGGAAAGGCTGACCGGTCGGCTCGAACCGGTGCTCCGAAGCGCAGACCCGCGCCCGGACATCAGCGCCTACCACGACATGCCCTACGCGATCTTCCGCTACCCGCCGGAGGCGGAGTTCGACGTACGCCAGGAGGTGGCGCTCTTGCGCACACGGCTCGAACAGGCCGGCAAGCGCGTCACCACGATCTCCCTCGCCGAGTGCCTGGACAGCGCGCTCGAGGCCGAGGGGATGGGGCCGGAGGCGCTCGTCGATGCCGAGAGGTCTGTCGGCCTGGAGCCGACCATCGAAACCATCCACCAGGTGCTGAGCGAGTACCAGCCCCTCGACGAGCTCGTGGCGCAGCGGATCCCGACGGACGCCGATCCGCTGCGCGACGTGGTATTCATCGTCCGCGCGGGCGCTCTGTTCCCGATCTACCGGACATCGTCGCTGCTCGAGCAGCTCAAGGGGAAGGTCCGTGTGCCAGCGGTCCTCTTCTATCCCGGTGAGCTCGACGGAGCCGCGGGACTCCGCTTCATGGGCGTCCTCGATGCGGAGCACAACTACCGGCCAAAGATCTTCTGAGGAAGCACAGAGGAGCTGACCCAATGACCCACAAGACCGTGAAAGACCTCTTCGCAAGCGACATCCACCGTCGCATTGAGGAGGTCATCAAGGTCGACCAGGCCGACGAGCAAATCCTCAAGGACGAGCTCGCGGAGTACGTGGTCACCGACTCGCTCCGCGCCCATTTCATCGACATCCTGGAGCAGTACCGCGAGACGCCCAACAAGCCTCACGAGGGCGTCGGCGTGTGGGTTTCCGGCTTCTTCGGCTCCGGTAAGTCGAGCTTTGCCAAGTACCTGGGCCTCGCACTGGAGAACCGTCCGATCCTTGGCCAGGGCGCTGCGGAGCTCTTCGCGGGCCGCAGTGGCGACTCCCGCGTGCAGGTTCTCCTGCAAAACATCACCGAGCACATCCCGACTGACGCGGTGATCTTCGACGTCTCTACCGACCGCGGGATACGCACCGGCAACCAGACGATCACCGAGATCATGTACCGGCTCTTCCTGCAGAGCCTGGGCTACGCCCGCGACCTCGACCTGTCGGAGCTGGAGATCACGCTGGAGGGTGAAAGTCGCCTCGATGCCTTCAAGCAGACCTACGCCGACGTCTTCGGCAAGGACTGGGACAAGGAGAAGGGCAAGATCGCCATCGCGGTCCAGCAGGCAAGCCGCGTGATGCACACGCTCGACCCGGCGACCTACCCCACAGCCGATAGCTGGCGACAGTCCGCGCTCCGACGCGCCGACATCACCCCTGGTCGCCTGGCCGAGCGGTGCAAGCAACTGATGGAAAGGCGTCGCCCGGGCAAGAGCCTCGTGTTCGTCGTGGACGAGGTGGGCCAGTTCGTCGCCCGCGACGTCCAGAAGATGCTCGACTTGCAAGCCGTCGTGCAGAGTCTGGGACGTGTGGGCCGCGGCAGGATGTGGCTCGTCGTCACCTCGCAGGAGAAGCTCACCGAGCTGGTCGGCGGCCTCGACGACAAGCGCGTCGAGCTCGCTCGCCTCATGGACCGATTCCCTCTGCAGGTCCACCTGGAGCCCGCCGACATCTCCGAGGTCACGAGCAAGCGCGTGCTCTCGAAGAACGCCGAGGCACAGAAGGACCTCCGCGAGCTCTTCACCGAGCACCGAGGACGGCTCACCGACAACACCCGTCTCACCGCCGACATCCGCTTGCCCGAGCTCGACACCGAGTCCTTCGTCGACCTCTACCCGCTGCTCCCGTACCAGATCGATCTCATCATCCAGGTCGTCTCGGGCCTGAGGACCCAGGGCGGCGCCAGCAAGCACGTCGGCGGCGCCAACCGCACGATCATCAAGCTCGCTCAGCAGCTCCTCATCCATCCCGACGTGGCCTTGGGCGACAAGCCCGTTGGAACCTTGGCGACCATCGACCAGATCTACGACCTGGTCTCCGGGAACATCGCCAGCGAGATCCGCGGGAAGATCGACGCCATCGACAAAGAGGTCGATCACCCGCTCGCACAGCCGGTCGCCAAGGCGATCTGCCTGCTGCAGTACGTCCGCAGCATCCACCGCACGCCCGAGAACATCGCGGCCACGTTGCACCCGGGGGTCGACAGCGACTCGCGCCTCTCCGAGGTAAAAGCGGCCCTGAGCGCCCTGCTCGAGGCCCACAAGGTTCGTCTTGGCGACGATGGCTACCGGATCCCCTCCCCGGCGGAGGACGACTGGGAGCGTCAGCGCGCGAGCCTGTCGCCGAAGCCAGGCGACATCAGCCGCCTGCACGCCGACGCCGTCTCGACTCTCTGGCAGCCGCAGCCCGCGCACACGCTGCTCGACGTCAAGGGCTTCAAGGCGGGCCTCTACCTGAATGGCCGGCTGGTCACCGAAGGCGACATCCCCGTCCACCTGACCCTGGCGGAGGCGGGCAAGGAGTACACCGAGCGCGCCCTTGAGATGCGCAAGCGCAGCCAGATCGAGACCAAGAGCATCTTCTGGGTGGCCACCACGGGCGAGGCCATCGACCGTGAGACGGTCGAGCTCTATCGCAGCAAGGAGATCCTCGCCCGCAAAGAGCGCGGCGCCCAGACCAAGGACGAGACCGCGCTGGTTGCCGAGGAGAAGCGCCGACTACGCCGCCATCAGGACGAGCTGAAGCGGCTGCTGAAGCAGGCGCTGCTCTCCGGGTCGATCTTCTTCCGCGGCAACGATCGGAGCCCCGACGAGAAGGTGAGCGAGGTCGGCAAGGCCGCGTCCCGCGCGCTCGCGCAGGCGCTGCCCGAGGTCTTCGAGCGCTTCGAGGAGGCCGCCGCCCGCGTCTCCAAGAAGGACCTCGACGCGTTGCTCACGACCGAGAGCCTGCGTGGTCTTACGCCGGTGTTCACCGACCTGTCTCTCGTGCGCGACCAGGGCGGCAAGCCGGTCTTCAACACAGAAAGCGGCCCTTTAGCCGAGGTCCTGGCCCGCATCGAGAACCGGACGAGCTACGGGGAGACGGCCAGCGGTCGATACCTGGCCGACGAGTTCGCAAAGGAGCCTTTCGGCTGGGACTTCGACGTGGTCCGGCTCCTGGTTGTCGCCCTGCTGCGGGCGGGAAAGATCGAGGCCACGAGCAAGGGCCAGAGCATCGAGAGCGCGCTTTCCCTCGAAGCCAGGAGCACCTTCCCCAACAACAACCTCTTCCGTCAGGCGTCGTTCCGTCCCAAGGTTGGACTCGAGTTCCAGCACGTCGTCGAGGCCTACGAGCACTTCCGCGATGTGTTCGGCCATGACATCTCCGAGCTGGAGCAGGGCGTCGTGGCCACGGCCATCCGCGAGGAGGTCTCGCGTCACGAGGAAGAGTTGCACGAGGTTCACACGACGCTCGTGCAGCACGGTCTTCCGGGGGCCGAG
>JALVDI010000260.1 GCA_027009115.1 Polyangiaceae bacterium
GCGGGCGCCGCCTGAGGAGCGGGCGCCGCCTGAGGAGCGGGCGCCGCCTGAGGAGCGGGCGCCGCCTGAGGAGCGGGCGCCGCCTGAGGAGCGGGCGCCGCCTGAGGAGCGGGCGCCGCCTGAGGAGCGGGCGCCGCCTGAGGAGTGGGCGCCGCCTGAGGAGCGGGCGCCGTCTGAGGAGCGGGCGCCGTCTGAGGAGCGGCCGGTACCGGCTGCGTCCCCGGCGTCTGCTCCGGCGAGGCGTTCGGTGCCAACGGTTGGCCCGTCAGCAGAGCCGTCAGCGCCATGAGCGACTGCTGCTGACTCTGGAGGAACGCCGTGTGGGTCGCCGCCATCGACTGCGCGTAGACCGCGTGCGTCTCGGCGGCCTGCCGTTGCACCTCGAGGAGCGCCGCCGCCCATTCCGAGCCCGGCGCCGCCGTCGCGGGCGCGGGGGGCATGACGACGGATGTCGGTGGGGGCGTGGGTGCCGGCGGCGCCGGCACGGTCGGCACCGCCGTTGACGGAAGGGCGGGGGGTCGCAGCGCCGTCGGCGCGTCGCTGTCACTTCGCGGAAGCCGCTCTCGACTCATGGGAACCTCAGGGGACGGGGGCTCGTCGGTCCGGGGAACGTCGGCGGCCTGCACCGGCCGCGGTGCGCGGGGAGGGTTTGGAGGCGGGAGCCCAGCGGCGCCCTCCTTGGGTGGGTAGGGCTTGCCGTAGTTGCTCCCGGTCAGCTCGAGGGCGAGCTTCGGGCGCGGGAGGGTCCGGGGGTCGGGCTCGGGCTCGAACGGAGCCCAGAGCGCGTCGAGCCGCATGGGCACCCCCGCCGCGACGAGCTGCCCCAGCCCTCGGAACAGCGCCGTCGTCCCCTCTTTGCCGGCGCGGTCGAGGGCTACGGCGCGGTGCGGTCGGCCGGCGAGGATGCGGCCCACGAGGCCCGTCAATACGGAGCCTGGCCCAACCTCGACGAAGACCCGCGCGCCGGCCTCGTGCATCGCTTCGATCTGCTCGACGAAGCGCACGGGCTTGGCGATCTGCGAAGCAAGGAGCTCACGGATCGCTCGCGGGTCGGCCGGGTAGGGCGCCGCGTTCGTGTTGCTGTAGACAGGGATGGCCGGCGCGTTCGCCTCAACGTTCGCCAAGAAGGCACCGAAGGGGTCCGTCGAAGCCGAGACGATCGACGAATGAAAGGCCGTCGCCACCGGCAGGCGCGTGGCACGCAGCCTGGCCTCGGCGAGCTTGCGGCCGGCGGCCTCGATCGCCTCGACACTGCCGCTGAGCACCACCTGCTTGGGGTGGTTGTGGTTGGCGACCACCACGCCGTCGATGCGCCACTCGTCGAGCTTCGCGCGGAGGTCGTCGATCGCCGCCGAGACTGCCAGCATGGCTCCGGGGTGCTTCGCAGCGTCCGCCATGCGCTCGCCCCGTTCGCGGGCGATCCGGAGCGCCGCTTCCTCGTCGAAAACGCCCGCTGCGTGGAGCGCGACGACCTCGCCGAAGCTGTGGCCACCGGTCGCCACGGGTTTTACGCCGAGCTCCCGGAGCAGCCGGAGCATGGACAGGCTCGTGGCGCCGATCGCGGGTTGCGCCCACTGGGTCGCCCTCAGCTTCGCTTCTTGCGCCTGTCGTGCGCCCTCGGCGAAGCTCGGCTTGGGGAAGACGACGTCATGGAGCTTTTCGGCGCCGAAGGCGTCGAGCGTCGCGGCCATGTCCCACGGTTCGCGGGCGGTGTCCCAGGTCATCGCGAGGGCGGCGCCCATGTCCAGGTACTGGCTGCCCTGTCCCGGAAAGAGGAAGGCCACCGGGCCCTCCGGGGCCGTGCCGAAGGCGACGCCGGGGGTCGTGAAGGGCTCGCCTTCGGCGACCCGCTCGATCGCCGAGGCGATCTTCGTCCGGAGGTCGTCCGCGCTCTCGGCGACGATGGCCAGGCGGCAGGGCGCCTCGGGCGTGTAGCGCTCCTGGCTGCTTCGGGCAAAGAAGCGGAAGCCCTCCTGTAGGGTCGACTCGTCGGCGAGGGCTCGGGCCTGCGCCGCGACCTCTTCCTGGCTGCCGGTGAACACGAAGAGCTCGCTGGGGGTCACGCGCCGGCGGTAGGCCTTCGATTGCCCGCGGTACTCTTCGACGGCCACGTGAAAGTTCGAGCCTCCGAAGCCGAAGGAGCTGACGCCGGCGCGGCGCGGTGCGGAGGGTTCGCGGATCCACGGGCGAGCGCGCGTGTTGAGGTAGAAGGGGCTGTCTTCGATGCCCATCTTCGGGTTCGGCCGTTCGACCTTCAGCGTCGGCGGCAGGACCTTGTGGTGCAGCGCGAAGATGGCCTTGATCAGCCCCGCGGCGCCGGCGGCCGATTTGGTGTGTCCGATCTGGGACTTGACCGAACCCAGGGCGCACCAGTGGCGCCCGTCGCTGGCTTCACCAAAGACCGTCTTGAGCCCTTCGAACTCCGCCGCGTCGCCCGCGATGGTCCCGGTGCCGTGGGCTTCGACGAGCTCGACGGACTCGGGGCCGAAGCCCGCGGCATCGTAAGCGCGCCGAATGGCCTTGGCCTGGCCCTTGGGTACGGGCGCGTATACCGCCGTGCCCGCTCCGTCGCTGCTCGAACCGATGCCGCGGATGACGGCGTAGACGCGGTCCCCGTCCCGTTCCGCGTCGTCCAGCCGCTTGAGGGCGACCATGCCGAGCCCTTCGCCGAGCATCGTTCCGTCGGCCTCGTCGCTGAACGGGCGACAGTCGCCGCTTCGGCTCAGCGCCGGCGTCTTGCTGAAGCAAAGGTACATGAAGATGTCGTTCATCGTGTCCGCGCCACCGCAGATCACGACGTCCGACTGCCCCACGCGGAGCTCCCCCATCGCCATCGACAGCGCGCTGAAGGTGCTCGCGCATGCCGCGTCGGTGACACAGTTGGTGCCGCCCAAGTCCAGCTTGTTGGCGATGCGTCCGGCCACCACGTTGCCGAGCACGCCCGGGAAGGTCGCTTCCTGCCATTCGGTGTAGTGGCTCTCGATGCGGGCGCAGGCCTCCTGCACCTCGTCTTCGCCCAGGCCCATCTCCCGCAGCGCCTTGCGCCATACCGGACGCTGCAGTCGGCTGACCATCGCGCCGAGCAGCTCCTGGGCGCTCGTGACGCCGAGGATCACGCTCATGCGGTCACGGTCCACGTAGTCGAACTGCCCACGGCGAGCGTCCTCCAGCACCTGCTGCGCGACGATCAGGGCGAGGAGCTGACAGGTGTCGGTGGCCGGGACCGTGGACGGCGGCACGCCCCACTTCATTGGGTCGAAGACCACCGGGTCGAGGAACGCACCGCGCTTGGCGTAGGTCTTGTCCGGCGCCTTCGGGTCGGGATCGTAGTAGTCCTCGATCAGCCAGTGGGTGGGCGGGACGTCGGTGATGCGGTCGACGCCAGCAAGGATGTCGCTCCAAAACCCGCGGGAGTCCGTGGAGCCGGGAAAGAGTGCGCTGACGCCGACGACGGCGATGGGGGTCGATTCTGTTTGCATACTCACTCGAGGGGACGAGGCACGAAATGGAAGGCGGCCTGCGGTACGGGCGCGCCGTAGGTGCGGAGCTGGTGTGCGCGGGTCACGACGGCGGCTCCTTCGAGGAGGTTGCGCGCGACCTGCACGACCGAGCGGTTCTCGATCGCTTCGAGGAAGGAACCGCGCACCCAGTCGTTGAACGCGCCCATCGCGGGTCCACACCAGATCTGGTAGTCGAGGCGCCGCTGCGGGTCGCCGACGATGGCCCAGCGGCTCGACAGGCCGAGGTACCACCGGAAGCACAGAGCCATCTCGTGTTTCGGGTCGCGGGCAGCCCGCTCGTTCTGCTGGGGATCGCGCCGCGCCCAGAACGCGTGGGTGGCCTCCCGGACCTCCCGAAGGCTCGCTCCGAGGACCTGCCGTTCGAGGCGCGCGCGCTCGTCGGGGGCGATGGCGTCGAGGCTCTCGTAGGTCTTGTAGAGATCCCGGAGCCGGCGCCCTCGGGCGGCGAACATGGTGCCGCGTTTGAGCACCTGCACCTCCACCCCCTGCTCGAACATGTCCGCGGCGGGGGCCATGGTGACGTCGCCCATCGTGGCCTGCGCGAGCAGCGTCTTGCCCGCCACCGACAGTCCGCTCTCGACGCAGGCCTGGTTGACCGAGCCGGTCAGTACGTACGCGGCACCGAGGGAGAAGGCCGCCGCCACCGAGCGGGGTGTGCCGAGGCCGCCGGCGGCGCCGACGCGCACCGGGCGCTCGTAGCCGTGCCGGGCGACCATGGCGTCGCGCAACGCGGCGATGACCGGGAAGACCGCCGTCAGCGCTTGGTTGTCCGTGTGTCCGCCCGAATCCGCCTCGACGGTGAGGTCTTCGGCGAGGGGGACGTGGGCCGCGAGGGTCGCCTCCTCGGCGGTGATCTTCCCCTCGCGAAGGAGGGTGTCCACGATGGGCTGGGGCGCGGGCGCCAGGAAATGCTGCGCGACCTGGGGCCGAGAGACCTTGGCGAAGACGTGGTGGCGCCGGAGGATCCGGCCGTGGGGGTCCCGGCGCAGGCCCGTGATGGCGTAGCGGACGATCGCCGGGGTCAGCGAGAGGTACGCCGCGGCGGACACCCGGCGCACGCCGCGGCGTAGGTAGAGGTCCGCGACCGCTTCTTCGAGGGCGGGTTCCGCCGGTGAGTGGATGAGGTTCATCCCCCAGGCCAGCTCGGTGTCTCCGAGGGCGGCCACGAGCCGGTCGAGGGCTGCCTCGACGTGGTGGAAAGCGAGCCCCGCGGCGCCGAAGAAACCCAGCATCTGGGCCCGCGCCATCGCGATGACGAGGTCGGTCGTCGCGATGCCGTTGGCCATCGCGCCCGTGACGTACGGGAAACGGACCCCATGCGTCTCGTTGAAGCTGCGGTCGCCGAGCCACTCGGGGTAGAGCGCCGGAAGGGTCGCGAGGAGCCGGTGGGCGCGCTGGCCGTTGGCCTGTGTCTGGGGGACGATCGCGCCGCCGAGGCCGATCCCCACCCGGCCGTCGCCTCGCTGCACCACGTGCATCGGTGAGCGCACCTCGCTGACCGCGCGGCCGAGCGGCGCCGCCTCAAAGATCGGTGGTCGTCCGTCTTCGACCCACATCCCAACCGTCGTGAGCACCGACTCGGGATAGCGGGATCGTTTCGGGTTGTTTGTCATCGTTCGGACACATCCGTAAGCGCTAGAAATTACAAGCGGATTTGGCGTGAGAAAACCCAGCGGGGTCAGAACTCGTAGGGGGGTTCGGGCGCTTCGTGGAGCCTCGTTTCGACGGTTGCGTGCTCGACCCCGAAACGGTCGTGGAGCGTCCTGCGCAGGCGGTCGGCGCACTCGGTTGCGGCCGCGAGGGTCGGTTCGGTGCAGCGGACGATGGCCGAGAGCACCCGTTCCTCGGAGTCGAGCTCCCAAAGGTGCAGGTCGAGGATCTCGGCCACGCTCGGATCCGCCAGCAACGCCTGCCGGACCGCGTCGATGTCCACGTCCACGGGCACCCGCTGCAGGAGGATGCGTCCGGCCTCGACGACCAGCGGTATCGTGGCGCCGGCGATGAGCACCGCGATGATGAGGCTGGCGATGGGATCGGCGCGCATCCAGCCCAGGCCGAGCACGAGCGCCGCCGAGACGACCGCCGCGACGCTCCCGAGGCCGTCGGCCACGACGTGCAGCAGCGCACTGCGCATGTTGACCGAGCGGCTGTCGGCGCGGTGGATCAGCCAAATGCCGCCGATGTTCACGAGCAGCCCCAGCACCCCGACGACGAGCGCCGGCAGGCCCATCACCTGGGGGGGGTCGTCCAGCCGTTCGATGGATTCGAGCACGATGAGGACGACGACCACCAGCAGGCTCAGGGCGTTGGCGAGGCCCCCGAGCACCGGGAGCCGGCGCAGGCCGAAGGTGTAGCCGCGAGGCTGGTGGGCGCGCATCCGCTGGGCTGCGTAAGCGAGAGCCAGGGAGCCCACATCGCTCATCATGTGGCCGGCGTCGCTCACGAGCGCCAGCGATCCCGAGAGCCAGCCGGCGACGGCCTCGAGCACCATCATCAGGGTGTGGAGCAGGAGACTGACGGCCAGCGCGCGACTGGCCGCATCGCTGCTTCGAAGTCCGTGCCCGTGACCGTGGTCTCGGCTCATCCTGCGCGCAGCTACTTCTTGTATTGGTGCCGGTACAAAAAGAGCCCGGTGAGGATCTTGGGGCTGAAGAAGGTGCTCTTCTCGGGCATCACGACGTCGGGGTTTTCCAGGCCCGCATCCGCGACCGCCATCAGTTCGTCGATGGCGACTGGGTGCAGCGCGATGGCCAGCTCGTACCTGCCGCTGTCGACGACGGCCTTCATCTCCTCCAGCGCCGACTCGGGGTAGTAGTCGAAGTGCTTGGGGTCGACGATGTGCTCGTGCTTCAAGCCGAGATGCGGGTAGAGCTCGCGCTCCAAAATCGCACAATCGAGGCGCCCCACCACGTCGTCGGGGACCTCCTTGGCGCGCAAGGTCCAGCAGCCATCCTTGGTGTAGAGACGGAACGAGTGCTTCTCCGGCGTACGGAATTCGTCCGCCGGCTCGAGATCGAGGGCGCCGCGGACCTCGGAGAAGGGCCGGACTCCGTTGAGGACGCGGTCGTAGGCCAGGATGCGTGCTTCCTGCGTGACGTAGGCGAGCAGGTGCGTCTGCCCGTTTCGGAGGGCCGCGTGGTAGCGGTGATGACCGTCCGCGATGTAGAGCGGCTGCTGGGCGATCGCCGCTTGAATCGCGCGTCCGTCGGCGCTCGCTTCGGGCACGCGCCAGACGCGATTCGTGACTCCGTGCAGGTCCGTGCCGCCGCCGAAGTCGCTCGTGAATTCGTAGAGCGGAGCCTCGCGCTTCACGCGCTCGAAGAGCTCGCCGAGCTTTGCCCGGGTGAGCAGGAAGACTGGCCCGATGGTGTGCTCCGTGTTTCGCGCCAGCGCGATGCGGCCCTTGACCTTGTCGTCGAAGGTCTTCTCGTGGCGGATGATCGCTCGCTCCGAGTAGTCGCTGACCTCCGCGGCGACGAAGACACCGGTTCGAGATTCGTCGCCCCAGCGCTGCTCGTAGACGTAGTAGGCGGGCTCGTCGTCCTCGACGAGGGCCCCCTCGGAACGCAGTCTGGCGAGGGCGTCGGCCGGTGAGTCGCCCAGGATGACGTGGTAGATCGACCTCGGTTCGCTCGCGAGGTGCGCCTCCAGGGGCGTGCCGGGTTTGATGACGTCGTAGGGCGGGGAGGTGACCGCCGCGATGGCGTCGGGGGCGGGGCGAAGTCCAGTCAGTCCGATCGTGGCAACCATGGCGCGCTCCTTGGGAGGGGAGCGCGGACCTTAGTACACGAGTGGGCCCTGCGCGAAGAGCCCGGCGGAGGGGCGGACGAGGCACGATGCCCCGCCGCGCGGTGTTCCTGGGTTGGCTGCCCTTCGTGGGTTCAGCGATGTGGGCTCAGCGAAGCCATTCGGGAGGCTCCTCCCCTTCTGGGAGCCACCGGAGAGTTCGCCGCGGCGCGGGCATCCGCGGCTGTTCGGTGATGCCGCAGCAGCGCCAGGGCCCCTCGGGCCCGTCGACACTGGGCGCCGTCGCGTTCGGCTCGCCTCTCTGGAGCGTGCTCCGTGCCAGGTCCATCAAGCAGTCGGCGACGGCGACGGGATCGAGGCGATCGGGCCGGAAGACGAGCTCGTGGTCCGGGAGCTCGAGCTGGGCCATGCCGATTGTGTCCATGAGGGCCCAGCCTGGCGCGTCGCCGATGTTCGTCATCCGGACGTTCACGAAGGTGTCGACGGCCGGCTGCCCGAGCGTCTTCGCTCGCTGCAGACGCTGATCGAGGCGGTCGGGCTCGAGCAGGACCTCCCCGCCAGGGTTGAAGAACGCCATCGCCTCGTCGAGATCGCTCAGCGCTCGCGCGAGGTCCGTGAGGAAGGCCAGCTCGCCCCGCGGGCTCTCTTCGCGGGGGCGCCACGGGGCGCCTTCCCCGGCCCCAAGGACCCAGCTCGAGCGCAGGCGGAGCAGGGCGCGATGCTCCTCGGCGGCGCGCTGCGCGCTCGAACGTTCGGGGCTCGATCGGCGCGCCGCACGCGCGAGGTTCCCGGGGAAGGCGCAAGGACCGAAGGCTCCAAGGCTCCAGGCGCCGAAGAGCTCCGGGTCGCTCCGGGGGTCGCCCATCGCGTCGGGCCACCGGCGGTCGACGATCTCCACGGTGACGAGCCCGTTGCGCTCCGGCCGGTAGCCGACGATGGCCTCGGGAAAGCCGCCGAGCCACGTCGTGGGGGGACGCTCCGTTCGGTGTCCGCGCACGTCGAAGGAGCCCAGGGCCGCGAGCACCTCGTCCATCGAGGGCAGGCGTGCCAGCAGCACAGCGACGCTCTGAGTGAAGAAGCCTCGGGGCATGCGCCGAGCCTACCAGTCCGGTCGGTGGCCGGCTGCTACGCGCTGCCCGGGAGCGAGGGCGGACGGTTGACACCGCCGGCGAGCCTGCCAATACTCCCGCTCCCGCTGGCGATGTAGCTCAGGTGGCTAGAGCGGGCGTTTCATACGCGCTAGGTCGCTGGTTCGACTCCAGCCATCGCCACCGACGACGCCGTCTCTCACGGAGGCGGCGTCGCTATTTGCGGGCCTGCCTGCCCACGGCCCGTTGCGCCAGGTCGCGGACCGCCCGGAGGTCGAAGGGCTTCTCGAGACACTCGTTGCGGGTGGCTTCGAGGAAGTGACGGGCTCTGGGAGTGAACGCGCCGCCGGTCATGAACACGAAGCGCTCGGCCACCGTTGGGTTCGCCCGCTCCACCGCCTCAAAGACGTCCATGCCGCTCAGCTCGGGCATCATCAAATCGCAGAAGACGATGTCGAAGTCGGCCGACTCCTGCCCGGTGAGCAAGCGGATGGCGTCGCGGCCCGTCGTGACGACCTGCACGTCGTGGCTGCGGAGCGCGCGCCGGATCGAGCGACCCACCAGCTCCTCGTCGTCGATCACCAAGACGTTGGCGACGCCGCCTCGGGCGCGGGCTCGGGGGCGCGCGCTCGGCGACGCGGTCGGGGCGCGCTGCGATTCGGCTCGGGGGAGCCGCACCGTGAAGGTCGTGCCGACGCCCGGGGCGCTCTCCACGTCGATGCGGCCGCCCGCGCGGGTGACGATGTTCCGGCAGATGCTCAACCCCAGCCCTGTCCCCTCCTGGGGCGTCTTGGTCGTGAAGAAGGGGTCGAAGATGCGCGACATATCGTCGGCGGCGATCCCGCGGCCGCTGTCGCGCACGGTCAGCAGCACCGAGTCCCCCGAAGCCTCGGTCGCGACGCAGATGCAGTTGTCGGTGCGTCCTTCGTCTACCGCCTGCGCGGCGTTGATCAGCAGGTTGAGCACAACCTGAGCGAAGGCTGAGGGATCGATGCGGACCTTCGGGACCGTTCCGAGCTTCTTCTCGAGGCGTGCCCGGTGGCGGATCTCGTTCCAGCACACGCTCACGCACGAGACGACGACCTCGTTGACGTCCACCTCCGCCTCGCGCGTCTCCTCGCCGCGGGCGAAGGTTCTCAGATCGCGGAGGATCTCCCGCATGCGCCGGGCGCCATGGCTCGCCTCCTCGAGCTGGAGCTTGAGGAGCTCCAGCCGCTCCGGGTCGAGCCCCTGGTCGAGCTCTTCGCGGCTGAGCTTGAGGTTGTTGATGACATACGCCAGCGGGTTGTTGAGCTCGTGGGCGATGCCCGCGGCCAGCGTGCCGACGGAGGCCATCCGGTCGGCTAGCAGCAGGCGCGCCTGCATCTCTTTGCGTTCGCTGACGTCGCGGATCATCACCAGCGTCGACGGCTGTCCGTCGAAGACGACACGGACGGCGACCGCCTCGCCGGTCACCACTGTTCCATCGCGGCGTACGAGGCGTATCTCCTGCGGTGCGGCCGGGCCGTCCCGAGGCTCGATCGCCGACAGCGGCTCGTCCCGGTGGAGGAGGGTTCTCAGCGATACCTCGGCCAGCTGGCTGGCGGAGTCGTAGCCCAGGAAGCGAACGAGCCGCGGGTTCGCGTAGGCGACCTTCAGCCCCCGGGTGACGAGGATGGCGTCGGGAGCCGCCTCGACCAGGCGACTGAACGCCTCCTCGGCGCGTTCGAGGGCTTCGCGACCTTGTCTGCGCTTGCGCAAGGCGTCGGCTTGGCGCGCGGCGACGAGCAGGCGCGTGGACAAGTTCGTCAGGTCCACGGGCTTGGACAGGTAGTCCGAGGCCCCTGCGTCGAGGACGGCGTGGAGGTCTTCGGGTTGGCTGCGCCCCGTGATGACGAGGAGCACGACGTCCTCCCCACCGGGCTCGGCGCGCACCGCCCGGCAGAGGTCCAGGCCGGACATCCCGGGCAGCGTCCAGTCGACCAGCATCAGGTCGAAGGGCTCGCGGCGGTGCTGCTCCAGCGCCGCTTCACCGGAGCCGGAGACCCGCACCTCGTACCCGCGCTCCGCCAGATGTTGGGCCAGCAGACGGCGCATCGACGCGGAGTCGTCGACGACAAGCGCTCTCACGGGCCGCAGCATATACCGAGCGACTGCGGGCCGCACCGAGGAACTGGCACCTTGGGCGACCGGCGTGGGCACCGGCCCACCCGAAGTGCGCTGCGCCCGCTGGGCAGCGGTCCACGCTCGCTCGCCGCCGTGGGCAGCGGTCCACGCTCGCTCGCCGTCGTGGGCAGCGGTCCACGCTCGTCGGCCGCCAGCTTCGGCTCCAGCGGGCGGCTCCTGCCTGCCGAGGCCTCGATCGGTCGCTCTTCGGCGAGGCGGCGCGAGGTCTCGGTAGGACGGCACGAAGTCTGCGTAGGCGCCGGTCATGGAGCACGTCGCCGATCCACTCGCCCCGCTCGTTCAGGTCTGGGCCCGAAAGGAGGGTCTCAGTCCGTCCCAGAAGCTGCTCCTCGACGCCACCGCCGAGGGGCTCGCAGGAGCAGCCCTTGCCGCCCGCCTCGGCGTCGGAACGGTCGAGCTGGAGACGCTTCAGCAGCTCTTCCGCGCTCGGACGGGGCGCACCCCGAGCGAGGTCGTCGCCGAGCTCGAGGGCGTCGCGATCCGTCGTGGGCTCAGCGCCAGCGCAGCGTCTCGGCGGCGCCCCTGAGCACGAGGTGCTGGTTGAGCCCTTCGGGGTTGGAGACGTAGACGCCCCCGCGGGACGAGTAAAACGCGACCATGCGGCAGTCCGGGGAAAACGCAGGGTCCTTGTTGGTGCCCTGTCCCTGGGTCAGGCGCGTGTACTCCTGGGTGGCGATGTTCACCGTGAAGATGTCCATTCCGCCGCTGCGCCCCGTGAACGCGATGAGTGGGTCGCGCCCGTTCATGCACCAGCTCGGCGTCTGGTTGTGTGAGCCACGGAAGGTGACCCGCCGCACCCCGCTGCCGTTGCCGTTCATCACGAAGATCTGTGGGCTTCCGTGCCGTGTCGAGACGAAGGCGATGCGTCCTCCAGGCCCGCAGGCGGGGCTGACGTCGATGGCCGGGTGACGAGTGATCCGCCGCACGTCCGAGCCGTCCGTGTTCGCGCTGTAGATCTCGCTGTTTCCGTCCCGGGTGCTCGTGAAGTACACGCGCCCGCCGCAGACCGAGGGGCCCATGTTGAGCCCCTCGCCATCGATGATGGGGCGGTTGTTCGCGTTCGAGTGGGTGATGTACATGCCCGTGGGGGTGAGCCGGCTGAACCAGACGCCGCCGGGTCCAAAGCTCGGCAGCATGTTCACGCCCTCGCCGCTCGAGACCCGGCCGACGTTGTGCCCATCCCAGTCGGCGATGAAGACGTCCTTGCGGCCGGGACCGAGCCTTCGCGCGAAGACGATGCGGCTGTCGAAGGCCCCCGGTCGCCCCGTGAGCTTGCGGAGCACCTCGTTGGCGAACTCGTGCATGAAGGCTCGGAGCTGGCCACGGCTGCCACGGTATGTCCGCGTCAGCGTGGCGCCCGCTCCGTGGGCGAGCTCGTACAGGCGCATCTCGACCTCGATTTGGCCGCCCCGCTCGCGGATCTGGCCCTTGACGACGCCCTGCGCGCCGACGGCGGACCAGGCGCCGGGGACGATGTTCAGGCCCTCTTGTTCGAGGTTCGCGATGAAGCTGCGCCCATCGAGGACCTCGAAGAGCGACACGAGCCGGAAGTCGCCGCGCAACACCTCCGCGCCCGCTGCGCCCATGGACGAGCCCCGCAGGTTGGGGACGGCGATCTTGTAGAGGGCGCGCTCCGGTGAGTCGATCTCGAGGACCGCGCCGCGCTCCGGCAGCGGCTCGTCTTGCCTTTGTTGGGAATGGCCAGGGTGGGCGACCACCACGAGCGCGAAGATGGCGAAGCTGGCGGCCAAGGCGGCGGGGAGTCGTCGTTTCATGCGGGCTCGCGATCGATGAGAAGGGTCGTCCGGTGAGACGGGGCGGAGGCGCTCGACTTCAGCACTGCCGCTAAGATGCGGGA
>JALVDI010000261.1 GCA_027009115.1 Polyangiaceae bacterium
TCGCCGGGGCCGCGTCCATCGCCGGGGCCGCGTCCATCGCCGGCGCCGCGTCCATCGCCGGGGCCGCGTCCATCGCCGGGGCCGCGTCCATCGCCGGGGCCGCGTCCATCGCCGGGGCCGCGTCCACCCCCCCTGCGTCCACCGGCCGCGCCGCGTCGACTCCCCCCGCATCCATGGACGCGGCGTCCGCCGCCGCATCGCCCGGACCGCTGTCGGGGACCGTCCCCATCAGGTCCGAGAAGTCCGACGTGCACATGCCGTTGCTGCACGCCAGCCCCGGCGCGCACTCGACGGACCGGACGCACGGCTCTCCTTGCGCCTTGTCGAACGCGGGGCCGCCGCAGGCCCACGCGAACACGAGCCCCACCCACATCGCCGAACGCCTCGTCATCGCCCCCAGAATAGCACGTCGAGCGTTCGCCCAAGGAGGAAGGGCGAAGCGTGTCCAAGGAACGATGAGCCCCCCCACGTGCGCGAAAAACCCTGCAAATCCCACACCCTGCCCGCCTCGCGGCATTGACAGCGACGCGACGAGGCTGCTAGACTCCGGCGCCGTCGGGGTCACCACCCCAGAGCCCGCACAGGTGGGACAACCACGGAGCGCAACCTAATGTCCGAGCAGAAGGAATCCTCCGTTCTCTTCAACCTCAAGGAGCTGATGACCCTCGAAGAGGATCGGCTCAAAGAGGAGGAAGAAGCGGAACGACGCAGGCGTGAAGAGGAGGAGCGCAAGCGTCGCGAAGAGGAAGAGCGCCTGCGTGCCGAAGAAGAAGCTCGGCGTCGAGCCGAGGAAGAAGCCCGTCTCGCCGAGGAGCGCCGCAAGCGCGAAGAGGAGGAGCGCCTCGCCCGGGAGCGAGAAGAAGCAGCCCTCCGCGTTCGCCTCGAAGAAGAAGCCCGCGCGCGCCTCGCCGAACAAGAGCGGCTCCTCGCGCACGAACGGGAAATGGCCAGCATCAAGGCCAAGGAGAAGAAGGGCATTCACCCGGGCATCATCGCCGGCGTGATCGTCCTCCTCCTCGGTGCCGGCATCGGCGTCTACTTCGGGGTCATCCAGCCGCGGCTGGAGCAGCAAGCCGAAGCGGCGCGACTCGCCCGCGAACAGGCGGAGCGCCAGGCCGCGGAAGCGGCGGCGGCCCGCGAACGGGCGGCCGCCGAGGCGGAGGCCCGGCGTCGCGCCGAGGAAGCCCGACTCGCCGCCGAACGCGAGCGTCAGGCGGCCTTGGCTGCCATGCGCGAAGAGCCGGTCGCACGCTCCACGATGCGCCGGCGGCCCCCGCGCCGGCGCGGTGGTGGAATGTCGTCGATGCGCAGCAGCGGAGGCGCCTCGGACGATCCGCTCGCCGGTCTCGACTTGTAGGCGAAGCCACGCACGCACCGCGGCCGTCGGACCCCCGGCGGCCGCGCTGCTTTTCGGCACACCGATCCGGGACGGCGTCTTGTGGCAGCGTCCTGTTGATGCCATCTCGACTCCATGCGCCCCCGCGACCGCCTCGTGCTTGCCCTCGACGTTCCTGATCTTCCGCAAGCTCGCCGCTGGATCGGGCGAATGAAGGGCGAGGTCGGCGTCTTCAAGGTCGGCCTCGAGCTCTTCACCGCCGCGGGACCCGACGCCATCGCCGCGGTCCACGGGACCGGTAGCGCATGCTTTCTCGACCTCAAGCTCCATGACATCCCGGCCACGATGGCCCGGGCAGCCGCCGCCGCGGCACAGCTCGGCGTACGCTACTTGACCGTCCACGCCTGCGCCGGAGCGGACGCGATCCGCGAGGCGCGCCGAGCCGCGGAGGGCAGCGGCCTGAAGCTCCTCGCGGTCACCGTCCTGACCAGCCTCGGGGACACCTCTCTGGAGCGCATCGGCCTCCGTGGCCCCACCGGCGAGGCGGTCCGCCGACTGGGAACATTGGCGGTCGAAGCCGGCGCCCACGGCCTCGTCTGCTCGCCCGTGGAATGCGCCGCCCTACGTCGCCAGCTCGGTCCCAACCCGATCCTCATGGTGCCGGGAATTCGCCCGGCTGGGAGCCCCACCGGGGACCAGCGCCGGGTGGCCACCCCCGCGGCGGCCGCGCGCGCCGGCGCGGACCTGCTCGTCGTCGGTCGGCCGATCCGCGACGCGGCCGATCCCGTCGCCGCGGCCCGTTCCGTGGTCGCGGAGATCCGTGAGGCTCTGCGGTGAGCCGCGTCGTCGTGGGGCACCGCTTCGTCCTGGAAGCCATCGCGGCAGGCACCGTCCGGCGAGTGCATGTCGACCGGAGCCGCAAACGCAAGCTGAGCGACGTACTCTCCGCCGCGCGCCGGGCGGGCCTGGAGGTTCGCGAGATCTCCCGAGACGCCCTCGACGAGCTCGCCGGTGGGGTGCGGCACCAGGGGGTCGTCGCGACGGGCCCTCCCTTTCGCTTCGCCCCCCTCGAGGAGGTCCTGCGCGCGCCCCTCGTCGTCGCTCTCGACGAGATCACCGATCCTCACAATCTCGGCGCCATCCTCCGCAGCGCCGTCGCCTTCGGGGCCACGGTGCTGCTGCCGAAGCATCGCGCCGCAGGGATTACCCCGGCCGTGGTGCGGGCCTCGGCCGGCGCCACCGAGCACGCCACCGTCGCCCAGGTGACGAACCTCCAGCGCGCCCTCGGCGAAGCCTCCGACGCAGGCCTTCAGATCGTCGGGCTCGCCGGCAAACAGGACGCGATCCCGCTCAGCGACGTCCCGCGCGCCGGAGCGCGGGTGTTGGTCGTAGGCTCCGAAGGCAAGGGCCTGCGACGCCTCGTTCGACAGCGCTGCGACTTTCTCGCGTCGATCCCCATGCGGGGCCCAACGGAGTCCCTCAACGCCTCGGTCGCTGCCGCCATCGCCCTCTACGAGACGGTGCGGCTGCAGTAACAGTCTGCTCACGCCCGCCCCTGCCCGTCGCGTCACGCCTCAGTCGCATCGCGTCTCAAGAAGCTTCAGGATTTCCTCGCCCGACGGAATCATGCATCGGCACCCTCGCGGCCGCGAACCATCAGGGTCCATACTGGGGCGGCCTGCGAACGGACGACGAGGCGACTCGTAGGACCCCAAGGCGACGTTTCGGATCGCACAAGAAAGAGAGGACCGAATGGAGACATGGATGTTGGTCGCCGCCGGTGGCGGTATCCTGAGCCTGGTCGCTCTGGGAGGCATCGGCTGGGCCTTCAAGAGGCTCCCTTCCCCGAAGAAGTGGCTCGCCATTGGGGGATTCGCCGTCCTCGGTCTGGTGGGCGGAGTGCTCGCGGCGAATGCGACCGCGATCGCCGGCCCCGACCTCTCCGACGTGCCCGTCGACGACGACTTCGACGCGCCCCTCGACGACGACTTCGACGCGCCCCTCGACGACGACTTCTGAACAGAGCTCACTCTCCGCCATCCCACCTCGACCATGAGGCATTGGAGTACGCTGCGGAACCCGACGGAGGAGACTGCCGTGAACGAACTCGAGATCCTCGAACTGGCCCGGTCGATCTTCGAAGCTCAGCCCTTCAGCAGATACCTTGGCGCGAAGCTCGTGGAGATCAGCGAGGATCGCTCGATCTTCGAGGTTCCGCTACGGGACGAACTGCGTCAACAGCACGGCTACGCGCACGGCGGTGTCCTTTCCTATCTCGCCGACAATGCCATCACCTTTGCGGGCGGCGTGGCGCTTTCGGGCGACGCGTTGACCTCCGAGTTCAAGATCAACTACCTCAAGCCCGCTGCCGGTCCCCTTCTGCGCGCGATCGCCGAACCGATCTCCACCTCAGGTCGCCAGGCCGTATGCCAGTGCCGGATCTTCTCCATGAGCGAGGAGCAACCAACCCTTGTCGCCCTCGCCCAAGGGACGGTTGTTCGGCTCCCGGGCCACAGGCCCCAAGTTGCCCAGCGCGGATAGGGCCCACGAGCTCGACAGGCGGCTGGCGGTTGGCCGTCTGCCCCAGCACCGACGCGCCCATCTCAAAACCCCTCGTCACCGCTCCGCGGCCTGCGCACACCCTCTGCCACCTCAAGAATGCTCGGCGTTCCCTCGGCTCACGGATGCGCCTCCGGTCCCGACCCGTCTACGGATCGATCGACGACCGCTGTCGAGATGAGCTGTGGACGCGACGCACGAAATCGCTCGCCGGGATCGCTGCGACGAAGGCGTCGGCGGCCGCCGCGACCTCGTCCGCGTCCCGCCCATCGAAGGTCACCTTCACGCGATAGTCCTCACCGCGCCATTTCAGGTAGCTCCCGATCGTGACTCGTGGGTAGGCCGCGGCGAGACGCTCGAGAACGTGCGCGATGGAGCTCTCCTCGCAGCGCGTGTAGACCGCCATGCCAACGAAGCCCTTGGTCCGACCCATACCGAGGTCGTCGCGAAGAGCCTCGAGCTTGAGCCGAAAAATCTCCGGCACGCCGGGCAGAACATAGACGTTGTCGAGCACCAGCGTCGGCCAGACCACGTCGGCCCGGCGGATGAGTCGCGCGCCCTGCACGACGTCGGCCATCCGCAGATCCGCCTCGGTCACCTCGCGCCCCTTGCGCTCGAGATGGTGCCGCAGCAACGCCTCCAACTCGGCCGAGCGCACCACCGGGCGACCGAAGGCCTCGGCGACCGCCTTCACCGTGACGTCGTCGTGAGTCGGGCCGATGCCGCCGCTGGTGAACACCCAATCGTGGGCGCGCCGAAGGGCGTTGAGGTCCTCGGCGATGACGTCAACTTCGTCGGGGCAGACAACGACCCGTCGCAAGGTGACCCCGAGGTCGAAAAGCATGCGGGCGAGGTGGGCGACGTTGGCCTCCTGGACCTTCCCGGTGAGCACCTCGTTGCCAATGATCAGCGCGGCCGCGGTCTTGTCCGTCACCCGGCGAATCATAGGGGGCTCCGGCCGGGCGGTCAGCCCGCAGACCCCCACCGGACTCGGCCGAAGCCAAAGCGGGCGTTGGACTTCCCAGGCCGGTCGCCTAGAGTTCTCCCGTGCGGCTCGCCATCGCAATGCTCTGCGTCGCGGCGTGCGGGGGTTCCGAACCTGAAGGCCGAACCGCGGCGCCGACCGCTCCTGAGGCTTCGCCGGCCCTTCGACGGCCACAGCCTCTCCCCGAAGCGCAGCCGTTCGCCCTCACGACCCCGGACGGCTACAGGCTGCACGGGGACCTCTGGCCGGGGGACATGCGCCGGCCCGCAATCGTGCTCCTCCACCAGCTCGGGAGCGACCGGCGCGAGTGGGCACCCCTCGTCGCGAAGCTTCACCCCCTCGGCGCCCCCATCCTGGCGATGGATCTACGGGGGCACGCCCAGAGCGCTCTGCGGGCAGGCCAGCTAGCCCACTGGCGTAGCTTCACGGAGGAGGACTGGGCCAAGCTTCCGGACGACCTGAACCGTGTCCTCGACGAGTTGAGCGCCCGAGGGGCGAGACGCTTCGTGCTCATCGGTTCCTCCATCGGTTCCTCGGCGGCGCTGCTGACCGCGGCGGGGCGACGCGATGTCGCGGGCGTGGTGGCGCTCTCCCCGGGGCGGGCCTACCGCGGTCTGGACGTGCTCGCGCCGGCCACCGAGCTGAGCGCCCCCTTGCTCGCCATCGCTGCCGAGGGAGAAGCGCCGGCGAGGGAGACCGCCGAGGAGCTCGCGCGCATCGCGCCGGCCGGACAAGCGCTGATCGTCCACGGTTCGGCGCACGGCGTGCGGATGCGAGCCGCAGCTCCGGACCTCGATGAACGGATCGTCGCCTTTGTGCGAAGGGTTTCCGCGGATGGCTGAGCTCGCCCGTATCGCCGAGTGGATCGAAGGCTCCCGGCACACCGTTGCGCTGACTGGCGCCGGTGTCTCCACCGAGTCGGGCATCCCGGATTTCCGATCGGACGCGGGCCTGTGGGGCCGCCACGACCCCATGGAGCTCGCGTCCATCGAGGGTTTCCGCGCCGACCCCGTGCGCTTCTATCGCTTCTGGTCGGAGAAGTTTGGCCGGATGGCGAACGCGAGGCCGAACGCAGCCCACCATCTCCTCGCCGGCCTCGAGTCGCGAGGTCGAACGCAGGCCGTGGTCACGCAGAACATCGACGGACTGCACCAGCGGGCGGGCTCCCGTCAGGTGCTGGAGATGCACGGGAACTTCCGGCACGCCGCCTGCCTCGCGTGTGGCGCCGAGCAACCCATCGAAACCGTCCTGGCCCGCCCCCCCGAAAAGGCCCCGGAGTGCCCTTGCTGTGGCGCCCGCTTGCTCAAACCGAAGGTGGTTCTCTTCGGCGAGAGCTTGCCCGATGCCTACGCCCGGGCAGAGAACGAGATCGCGCGCACCGAGCTTTTGCTCGTGCTCGGGACCTCCCTCTCGGTGCATCCGGTCGCGGGCTTCGTCCCCCTCGCGAAGCGAAAAGGTGCGCGGGTCGTCATCCTCAATCGAGAGCCGACCCCTTACGACGACGAGGCGGACCTGCCCTTGCACGCCGAGCTTGGTCCCGCAGCGCGCTCGCTCATGGCGATGCTCAACCTCGGCTGAGGACACCCCCACGGGACCACCGTTCGTTGCTGCATTTTCCCCCAGCCGGAGGAGGGTCCCTCGGCTCCCTCTTCGCTACAGTGGGGCCATGCGCTTCCTGATCGTCCCCCTCGCCACCGTCGCCGCCATCGCCGCTTGCGGCGGTGACGATGCCCCTTCCCTCGACTGCGGTGAAGGGGCGGTCCGCAGGATCGACGGGGCGAGCTACTGCGTGTTCCGGGGCTCGGCGCGGGACGTGATGTGTCCGCCGGAAGCCCCGGTTCGCATCGACGGGGTCAACGGGGTCCTCTGCGCCGCGCCTGGAACGACGTCGGCGGACCTGCCCATGTCCCTCTGCCTGGAGGTCGGCGGCTGCGTCGGAGCCGACGGGGGCATGGACGGAGGGATCGGAGACCTCGACGGCGGCGATGCCGCGACGGATGCCGCGATGGATGCCGAGGCGGATGCCGCGATGGATGCCGCGATGGATGCCGCAGGGCTCGACCCCGCGTGCGTCGCGAACTGCGACTGGGGCATCTGCGGCATGGAGTGTCCGACGGGGATGATCCCGTGCGAGAGCGGCTGCTGTGCCGGCGAACCGACGGTCGATGTGGTGAGCACGGCAGGCGCCGCGACGCCCTCCAACGAAACGGCCCTCGTCGAGCTCGGAGCCGACGTGCACGTCTTCTGGCCCAGCGAGTCCACGACCCTTCGTTCCGTTCGAGGACGGGCGGGCAGTTGGAGCGCCATTGAAGAGATCGCCGATCCCACAGCGGCCGACCAGGTGACCGATCTACGGGCGGCCGTCTCGGAGCTCGGGCTCGCGCTGCTCTATCGCCTCGACCCGGCAAGTGGCAGCTGCTGCCAGAATCGCCTGGGGATCCGTGGCGCATCTTGGGTTTGGGAAACGGTGCCCGGAGCCGGCGCCGATGAAAGGCCCGGCGATCTGGCCGCGGACGGTCCGAGGCTTCACGTCCTCCTCGCCGACACCACGACTCGAAGGAGCGTGATCCGCACCCGCGCCAGCGACGGCGGCTGGACCCTGACGGAGGTTCCCCCGGAGGTGAGCCGAGCCTCGAGCCTCGCGCTCACCGCCGATGGCCGCTTCGTCGTCGGCGGCTTGGGAGGCTCCCGCACGAGCGTCGTCGTCGCCTGGCAGCAGGACGGCGCCTGGATGAGTCATGACCTCGGAATGGGCCGACTGGCCGCGGTGGCGGCGAGCGGTGGAGTGATCCACGCCGCCTTCGTCAACGATACGGGCGAAGTGGTCTACGCGCGAAGCGACCAGGACTGGAACCCGACTGTCGCTTACGTCGCGGATGTCTCGACCGCAGGCGGCATCAACCAGTTCGCGATGGATATCGACCCGTGCGGGCGTCCGCACTTCGCCGTTTGGGACGACGACTTCGACGACTTCCTCGTGCGCTGGACCGACGCGGGCTGGCGTTCCTCGGCCCTGAATCCCTCGCTTCCATCCGGAGGCTGTTTCTGGGGAGACGGTCTGGACCTGCTTGCCCAAGAGACCGGCACCTACGTGAGCAACCACCAATGCGGGTGGACGGTTCACTGGTTCCCCGCCCTCTGATTCTCGCTCTAGCTAGCTAGTGACTGTAGGGTTCGTTCCGCAGGATGGTGAACGCTCGATAGATCTGTTCGGCAAGAAAAAGCCGCGCCAAGCGGTGCGGGAGCGTCATGGGCGAAAGCGATAGCTCGAGATCGGCGCTCTCGCTCACGGCCTTGGGCAAACCGTAGCTGCCGCCGATGAGGAACACCATCGACTGAACCCCCGAGCCCTCGCAGCGCCCGACCCTCTCGGCGAGCTGGTGGCTGGTATGGGAGGCGCCTTCCACCTCGAGCGCGACGACATAACTGCGGTCCGGGATCGCGCGCTCGAAGCGCGCCCGCACCTCGGCATCGCTTCCATCGCGCAGCTCGGTCTCGCGAACCTTGGCGTACCTCTGGATGCGATCGAGGTAGACGTCGACCGCCTTGCGCAGGTGCTTGTCCTTGAGCTTGCCGACGGCGACGAGGTGGATCTGCACGCCCGGATCTTCAGCGGGGGAGCGCGCCTTCGTCCTGGGCGAAGCCAACGTCCACCCGGGCGGCATCGATCCACAGCGCCTCGAGATCGTAGTAGCCGCGGGTGTCCTGGTGGAAGATGTGCACGATGACGTCGCCGAAATCCATCAGCACCCAGCTCCCTTGCGGCAGGCCCTCGACGCCGTAGCACGGCTGCCCCTGCTCACGCTTGAGGGTCGTGCGGATGCCGTCGGCAATGGCGTTGACTTGCCGATCCGATCGCCCGCTCATGATCACCACATAGTCGGCGTAGTCGACCTTTCCGCGGACATCGATGATCTCGATGCGCTGGGCCTTCTTGTCGAAACCCGCCGCCGCGATGGCCAAAGCCGTCTGCTGCGGGTCCACATCCCCGCGCCGTGCCGGGCGCGGCGTCGTCGGCTGCGTGGTCTTGTCTACTTCTTCCTTCAACGGCGCTTCCTTCGTGTCCAAGCCCCCACCCTCATGCTCGTACCTGCCCCTGTCCGTACGCCACCCACCTCAGTGTACACAGCTCCTCCAGGCCCATCGGACCGTAGGCGTGCAGTTTCGTCGTCGAGATGCCCATCTCCGCGCCCAGGCCGAGTTGGTGGCCGTCGTTGAAGCGGGTCGAAGCGTTGACCAGCACGAGACTCGCGTCGACCTCCTGCACGAAGCGGGCGCCGCAGTCCTCGCTCCCGGTGACGATGGCCTCGGTGTGCCGAGAACCGTGCCGGGCGATGTGGTCGATCGCGGCGTCGATTCCATCGACGACCCGCACCGCCAGAATCCGGTCGAGGTACTCGGCGTCCCAGTCCTCGTCGGTGGCCGGTCGAGCCGCCGGGACGCGGCGACGCGTAGCCTCGTCGCCGCGGAGCTCGACATCGCGCAAGCGTTCGGCGAGGCGAGGAAGAAACGCGTCCGCGACCTGGGCGTCGACGAGCAGCGTCTCGACGGCGTTGCACACGCCCGGGCGCTGCACTTTGGCGTTCTCGACGACCGCCAGCGCCATCTCCAGATCCGCGTCGTGGGCGACGTAGATGTGGCAGACACCCTTGGCGTGGCGCAGCACGGGCACGCGGGCGTGCTCGGCGACGAAGCGGATCAAGCCCTCGCCACCGCGCGGGATCACCACGTCGACGACGTCGTCCAGGCCGATCATCGCGAGGGTCGCGCGCCGGTCGACCGTCGGCAGAAGCGTGACCGCCGCCGGCGGCAAGCCCTCGGCCTCGAGGGCCTCGGCGACGATCGCAGCGATCGCACGGTTGCTGTGGAAGGCCTCGGAGCCCCCCCGGAGCAAGACCGCGTTCCCGCTCTTGAGGGCAAGCGCGGCTGCATCGGCGGTAACGTTGGGACGAGACTCGTAGATGATGCCGATGAGGCCCAGCGGCCAGCGCACGCGCTGCACCCGCAGCCCATTGGGGAGCGTCCGCTCGCTCACGACGGCGCCAACGGGGTCCGGCAGCGCCGCGACCTCGCGCACCCCCGCAGCGACCGCATTCAGCCGGGGACGGTCGAGGCGGAGGCGGTCGAGCATCGCCCCGCTCAACCCGCCTGCCTCCGCCGCCGCCATGTCCTTGGCGTTGGCCTCCAGGACGGCGTCTCCGGCGGCGGACGCCAGCGCCGTGGCGGCTCGCTGCAGAGCTGCATTCTTCTGCGCACTTGGGGCAGCGGCCAGCCGGCGCGCCGCCTGCTTCGCCGCGAGGGCCAACCCTCGCACGAGGGCGTCGATCTCCGTGTCGGACATGAGCGGCCGGGAAAACTAGCAGATCGGGCGCGGGCGCCCAGCCGACGCCGGCTCCCCCTCGGTCACGACGAGATCGTCCCGGTGAACCACGACACCGCTGCCGAGGCGGCCGAGGCGCTCCTCGATCTCCTGGCTCTGGGCCCCGGCGAGACGCGCCACGTCCGCGGTGCCGTAGCGCGCCAAGCCACGAGCCACCTCCCCCTCGGGCCCCACGAGGCGCACGGCGTCCCCGGGCTCGAAGTCCCCGCGGACGCCGACCACACCGGCGGGCAAGAGGCTCGCCCCACCCCGAAGCGCCGCCGCCGCGCCGTCGTCGACCAGGATGTCGCCCTGAGGCCGAAGAGTGTAGGCGATCCAGTGTTTGCGGCTCGGCAGCTTCGCCCCGCGTGGGAGCACCAGGCTGCCGACGTCGCCCCCGGCCAGCAGCTCCGCCAAGAGCCCCGGCCGCGCCGCCTCGGCGATGACGACCGGCACCCCGCGGCGGGTTGCGCGGCGCGCGGCCTCGAGCTTGCTCGCCATGCCGCCCGAACCCAGGTCATCCACCGACCCGCGCACATAGGGCGTCACCTCGTCGAGGTCGTCGACGAGCGGCACGCGCTGCCCGGCATCGTCGAGGATCCCGTCGACGTCCGTGAGGAGGACGAGCAGGTCCGCGCCCACGAGCGTGGCCACCATCGCCGCGAGCTGGTCGTTGTCGCCGAAGCGGATCTCCTCGACGGACACCGTGTCGTTCTCGTTGATGACAGGCACCGCGCCGAGCTCGAGCAAGGCGTCGAGGGCGTGACGCGCGTTGAGGTAGCGGTCCCGGTCGGTAAGGTCCGCGTGCGTCAGGAGCACCTGCGCGACGGCGACGCCGTGCCGCTCGAAGGCGTCCTCCCAGCGGCGGACGAGGCGCGACTGGCCCACCGCAGCGGCCGCCTGCAGCCGCGGCATGTCCTTGGGGCGCTTCCCCATCCCCAGGCGCGATCGCCCCAGCCCGATCGCCCCGCTCGAGACGAGCACGATCTGCCGCCCGGACGCGCGCTGGCGCCGCACCTGATCGGCGAGGACCTCGAAGAGGCCACCCCCGCCCATCAAGGCGCGCGAGCCGACCTTGACCACGATCCGACGCGCCTCCCGCAGAGCTTCTCGCACGCCTCGAGTGTTGGCCATCTCGTCGTCGCGAGCACCTCGAAAATCCTCCCCCGCGCGCGTCCACACCCGAGCCGCTCGCCGGGTTGCTGACCTTCGCCTCCCCCTCCCCTATGCTTGCCGCGCCATGCTCGCCGAAGACCTCCCGGTTTGGTTCGTCCGCGGCGTCGCGTTCCTCTTCGGCGCGCTCTGGGGGTCCTTTTTCAACGTGGCCGTCTACCGCTGGCCGCGCGAAATGTCCGTGGTGTCGCCGCCGAGCCACTGCCCCGCATGCGGCGAGCCCGTCCCTTGGTACCGGAACGTGCCGATCCTGGCCTACGTGCTGCAGCAGGGCCGGGCGGCCTGCTGCGGCGCCCCACTAACGCCGCGCTACCTCCTCGTGGAGGTGATATCGGGCGTGCTCTGCGTCGCGATCGCTGAACGCTTCTTTGTCCACAGCGACCAGCTGACAGCCGGCGACGCTTCGGTGCAAACGCTGCTCTACTTCGCGTTCGCCGGAGCGCTGCTCGTCGCGACCTTCACGGACCTCGAGTGGATGATCATCCCCGACGAGGTGACGCTGCCCGGCGCTGCCTTGGGTCTCGTGAGCGTCGCCTGGCGCGACGTCGATGCGGCCGAGATGGCCATCGGCGCCGGCGCTGGCTTCCTCCTCGTTCAGCTCGTCTTCGTCTGGAGTTACGAGCGACTGACGGGACGGCGGGGCATGGGCGAAGGCGATGCCAAGCTCCTGCTCCTGATCGGCGCGTTCCTGGGTTGGCGCGGCGTGCTCTTCTCCGTCGCGGCCGGGTCGATCCAGGGCGTCGTCGCGGCGGCGGTGGCCTTCGTCACACGGCGCCCCCTGGCGCCGGGGCTCCGCCCGGCCCAGGACGAAGCGCCCGCCAACCAAGCGGGTACACCCCTGCGGGCCCGCTGCGAGGAGATCGAGGCCGCGGCGATGGATCCGGCCCCGACGGAGGGCGACGAATCCCTCGAACGCAGTCCCGACGAAAACGAGGCGGACGAGGCGACGGACC
>JALVDI010000262.1 GCA_027009115.1 Polyangiaceae bacterium
GCTTCGCGGCGCTCCCCGTGGGCGACCGAGGTGTGCGGCGCGCGGAGCGGACGCCGGAGGGGTCTGGCGGCCGGGCGCCGAGGTGCCGCGTCCGGGCCCGAAGGCGGCGCCACGTTTTGCCTGGGGATCAAGGCGGCCAGGCGCTGGGGCGCCACGTTTGGGGTCGCAGAGGACAGCGCTCGGCCGCCCGACTCCTCCCCATCGGCGACGGCGTCGATCGACACGAAGGCCCGCGGCGTGTCCAAGGTCCGCGCCAGGCGTAGGGTCGGGGCCGGTGGCGTCCAGGGCGCGAGGTAGGCTGCGACGTGCACGGCGCCCGAAAACAACAGCGCCATCCAGAGGATCCGCCGCCGCGGATCGTCGTCCGTTCTCTCCATGAACGCTCCCGAACAAGGGTTCACCATCGAGACGCCGAGCGCACGCAGCTCGAGGAGACTCGGGGGTGCCGCGGACCGACTCAGCGGTCCTCGCGCTCGCCCGGCGAGCCGCGCGCCGGACGCCCATCGTCGAGGCCTTCCTCGATG
This sequence comes from Polyangiaceae bacterium, assembly GCA_027009115.1. Taxonomy (GTDB): domain Bacteria; phylum Myxococcota_A; class Polyangia; order Polyangiales; family Houyiibacteriaceae; genus JALVDI01. The sequence continues at coordinate 525 of JALVDI010000262.1, forward strand.
GGCTGCTCGACGCCGTCGGCGTCCTGGCCGACGTCGCCACCGAGTGGATGTTCGGGGGGGCGGCCTGACCTCGCCTCGGGCGAGCAACGACGGCGTGGTCTATTTCTTCGAAGCGCTCACGTAGCGCATGCGCAGGTCGTAGAGCACCGTGGACAGAAGCCGCTCTTCTTCGCCCGTGAGGTTCCCGTGGGTCTTCTCCTCGAGCATGGCGATGAGGTCGATGGTCTGTTTGGCCAGGGGCAAGTTCGCGGGGGGCGGTGAACCTTCGAAGAACTCCGGGGGGGCCGCGCCCAGGTGGACGAGCGCCGTGCTGCTCAGCGAAAGCACGAAGGTGTTGAAGTCGATGGGCGGCAAGGCCTCGTGCTGACCCTGCGATGCCTCCTCGGCCGCGCGCTCGGCGGCCTTCTGATCGTCGGCCGAGACGTCGTCGCTCACGCCTGCGGCTCCTGGACGCTCGGGGTATCCGCAGGCGTCTCGGCGTCTTCCTGCTCCCCCGGTTCCTCCGGCTCGTCGAGGGTCACGTACTCGGCGTTGGCGGCGGCGTCCGGGAGCTTTTCGAGGTACGTGGCGTAGTCCTCGCGCGACAGCATGCCCTTGTCGATGTTGCGTTCGATGATCCGCTTGTCCACGAGCATCTCGTCCTTGGTCGCCATAGCGGCCGAGTATGAGTGAGCCCCGTCCCCTGTCAACTGCGCCTGGGGCGGCGCTTGCGGTACGCTGAACCCGTGCCGCCGGTTCCGTCGCCGTCCGCCGAGCTCCTTCGCGAGGTGGAGATCCTCGTGCAAGCGCAGCACCCGCTGCTGCTCGTCGAAACGGTCGAGGAAAACCGCGTGCGAACCTTGCTCGGTTACCTCGCGGACCGCCTGGGTCTGCCGCTCTTCATATGGGACCCGGTGGTCGGCCTCGAGATGCAGGGCCCGGACGGGGGCCGTCCCGCGGGCACGGACAAGCCCGGCGCGTGTCTGGCCTTCATCGAGCAAGCGGACCTGGAGGCGATCTTTCTGCTCCCGGACTTCCCCTCGCCCGCGGAGGAGCCACTTTGGGCAGCGCAGTTCAAGCGCATCCACCGGCGTTACTACCGCCACCGTGGCTGCGTGGTGCTCTCCGCTCCGACGGTCGAGCTGGGGCCGGGGCTCGAGCCTCTCTTCAGCCCCTTCGAGCTTCCTCCGCCGACGCCCCAGGTCTACCACCGTTTCGTATCGGACCTGCTCGCGGAAGTCGCCGAGCGGCGCCCCGTCTCCGTCGACCTTTCCTCCGACGACGTGGCCGAGCTGTTGCGGGCGCTCCACGGGCTGACCTTCTTCGAGGTCGAGAAGATCATCTCGCGAGCGGTCATCGAGGACGGTCGCCTCGATCGTTCCGATCTCGACACGGTGCTGCAGGCGAAGCGGCGCATCATCGAGCGCTCCGGCTTGCTGGAGTACTTCCCCCACACCGAACGGATGAACGACATCGGCGGCCTGACGCACCTCAAGGGGTGGCTCCGCAAGCGCTACGGTGCCTTCGCCGACCCGGAACGGGCACGGCGTTATGGCCTGAGCGCGCCCCGGGGACTGTTGCTGCTCGGGGTGCAGGGCTGCGGAAAATCGCTCACCAGCAAGGCCATCGCCGCCGAATGGCGCCTGCCGTTGATCCGGCTGGACCCGGGCAACCTCTACGAGAAGTTCTTCGGCGAGAGCGAGCGCAACCTCCGACGCGCCATCCGCATCGCCGAATCGATGGCGCCTTGCGTCCTGTGGATCGACGAGATCGAGAAGGCCTTCGGCCGCGGTGACAACGACGGAGGCACCTCCAGCCGCATCTTCGGCACCTTCCTGTCGTGGCTCCAAGAGAAGAAAGAGAGCGTTTTCGTCATCGCGACCGCCAACGACATCGCCAACCTGCCGCCGGAGCTGCTGCGCAAGGGGCGTTTCGACGAGATCTTCTTCGTCGATCTTCCGAGCGAGCCGACGCGCGCCCAGATCTTCCGGGTCCATCTGGTCCGGCGTGGTCGCGACCCGGCGCGCTTCGATTTGCCGGCGCTCGCCGCCGCCACCGACGGTTTCAGCGGGGCCGAGATCGAACAGGTGGTGGTCTCTGCGCTCTTCGGCGCGTTCTCCACCGAAGGCGAGATCGACACCGCGTCGCTGCTCGCCGAGGCGCGGGCGACCCGGCCTCTCTCGGTGACCATGCGTGAGAAGATTCAGCAGCTCCGCTCCTGGGCTCATGAGCGGGCCGTGGCCGCCGAGTGAGGCCCGCTCCGGAGGTCCGAGACTGAAGCCTTGGAGATCGAAGCTCCGCAACGTGCGCGGCGTGGGTATGCTTCGAATCGAAGAATGCGAGATCGAGTGGGAAGGATCGTCGGCGGGAGATACCGCCTCGACGAGCGCCTCGGCGAGGGCGGCATGGGCGCGGTCTACGCCGCCACCCAGGTAGGGCTGAACCGCCGGTGCGCCGTCAAGCTCCTCCACGAGACCTTGAGCCAGGACGCCGAGCTCGTGGCACGGTTCAAGCGCGAGGCCGAGGTCGCCGCGTCCCTCGGCCATCCGAACATCGTCCAGGTTACGGACTTCGGCTTCGAGGATGGGCTCGTCTTTCTGGTGATGGACCTCCTCGATGGCGTGTCCCTCGCCGACGCCATCGCCCAGGGACCGCTCGATCCGGAGCGGGTGCGCTTCATCGCATCCCAGGTGCTCAGCGCCCTCGAAGCCGCGCACCGGCGAGGCATCGTTCACCGCGACCTCAAGCCCGACAACATCTTCCTGACGAGCCTCTCGGGGGTCCGCGACGTCGTGAAGCTCCTCGACTTCGGCATCGCACGGATGAGCGCACCCAGCGAGAAGATGACGACGACCGGCCACGTGCTCGGAACCCCCGCGTACATGTCGCCAGAGCAGGCCCGCGGAAAAAAGGTCGATCCCCGCTCGGACCTGTACTCGCTGGGCGTCGTCATGTACGAGGCGCTCAGCGGCCGGATGCCCGTGAGCGGCTCGAACTACCACGAGCTGATGTTCAACATCGTGGACCAGACGCCCGCGCCGCTGTCCACGCTGGCGCCGGACGCGCCGCCGAAGCTGATCGCCCTCATCGACAAGGCGATGGCCAAGGACCTCTCCGACCGCTACCAGAGCGCGGCCGAAATGCGCCGCGATCTCGAAGCCCTCGGCCCGATCCAGGCGAGCGGCCTGCGCGCCGCTCCGACGACCCCGCCCGGCGAACCTCCGGTGCCGACGACGAGCGCCGACGCCTTCGCCGCCACGATGACCCCCGAAGCGGTCGCCGCGATCGGAACCTCGGACCCCTCGGACTCCTCACCGGCGCCCGGGCGGCGCGCCACCTCGACCGCCGCCGCCATTGTGGCGATGGCCGTGTTGGGCAGCGCGGGCTACGCCTTGTGGGGCAGGAGCGAGTCCACACCGACCGCCACACGCACGACCGCCGCCTCTGGGCAGGAGACGCCGGGCGCGCCGGAAGAGGGGGCGCGACCCGTCGAGCCCGAACGCCAGGCGCTTCGAGCGTCGGGCTCCGAGTCGCGGAGGGGGGACGCCGAAGGCGGGCACGAGGCTCCCGCGCAGCCCGTGGGTGCGCCGGTGGCTGCCGCAACGAACGCGGCCAATGACAGCGACATGAGCGCCATGAGCGCCATGAGCCGCATGAGCCGCATGAGTGCCATGAGCGCCGTGAGTGCGGGAGACCAAAGGCCGGCGGCGCTCCGCGCCTACCGATCCGAGCCTCACCCTCCGCTCCCGCACCGTGCGGGCGACAAGAGGTGGCAGGACTGGTCGGGCACCCCGATCGTCTGGGCACGTTGCGGCCGCAACGGATCCCTCAAAGAAGTCTACCCGGTGCTGCGCCGCACCCGGCTTCGCCGCAGCGGCTCGCGCAACCCTCGGGTCGTCGACCGGGACGCGATGCGCGCGGCGGTCGATCGCTGGATGGGGCCGATCGCCGAGTGCTACCGAGCCAACCACGCCTCGATCGATCGCGGGCAGCGCTTCTCCGTGAGCGTCGACGCCGGCGGGCGGGTGACCGGCGTGCGCATGCGCCAGTTCTGCCCGGTGCCGCGCGCCGTGCAGCGGTGCGTGGAGGGCGCGCTCCGAGGCGAAGAGGTCACGCCAGGGGACGGCGCCCCAGGGGAATTCGACTTCGACGTCGACGTGCTCGGCAGCTGAGGGCTCCCAAGCGTCCACGAAAGCGGCCGCGCACAGGCACGTCCTGCGGAGCGAGAGCTCGGAACGTACCGGCACGCGGCCGACATCTGGGTCACTCAGCCCCTGGCCGCACCGCAAAGAGCCGAGGCAGCCACCTCATCGCCGGCGGCGGCGACGAAGAAGGAGCGCGAGGATGCCGAAGGCCCCGAATCCCACCGAAGGGTCGCCGCCGGCGCTGCAGACGAGCGCGTCGCTTGCGACGACTCGTGCGTCTTCCTCGTCGGCGGCGTGGACCTCCACGGTGGCTACGGCGGCACCGACTTCGGCGGTCACGGTGCGCCTGTGCGACGGGTCCAGGACGTACTGCAACACCTCACCCCGGCCGTCGATCTCCTCCCCATCGATGAGGAAGCGTACCGGCGCACCGAGGGCGGGCGCCCCATCGGCGGTGTACCCCTGCGCGTAAACGTTGGCGGCGTCGCCTGCGTTGCCGTGCTCGGCGCTTTCGAGCTCGAGGCGGGCGATGTCCTCTGCGGCCACCGCCACGAACGGATACCTCGCCCGAACGCCGCCGCCGAGGTCGAGCACGACCTCCGAGGGGCCAGGTTCCGCGGGCTCCAGCACGACCCACGTGGACTCCCAGAAGTCACTCGGCACGAGGTGTGCGGGTCCAGAGACGAGGGTCGCGGCGTCCCTACCGCGCAAGGCGAGATCGCCGGCGTAGAGCCTGGCGAGGATGGGCGCACGGCCACCGACAACCACCTGAGGAACGTCGGGGCTGCTTTCGATGGCGCCGAAGAGCTTCGCTCCGACCTCCCACCGAACGTCCGTGGCCTGGACACATTCCAGCTCGATCTCGGCCACCGCGTGACCGTCGTCCGGATCGCGGGCGGCCACTCCGCTGCGCCCCGGCGCAAGGCATCGGGCTCGCACGCCGCCATCGCCGGGCGTGAGCCCAAGCACCGCCGGGTCCGAGGCCTCGTAGCGGAGCGCATCGGCGATCGAGGGATCGACGCCCGGGATCACGAGCTTCACCGACGCGCCGACGGCGTAAGGCTCGAGGACGACTCCACAGCCCGTGGTCGATTCGGGAGCAACCCGTGACGAGACCTCCGGTGAGAGGCAGACCGGCGTGGGCGCGGAGCGGTCGCAGCCCAGAAGCGCGAGACAAAAGACGAGGGGAAGGACCGAGTTCGAACGTTGGTGGGTCATGGCGAATCTCCCTTGGACTCGCCGGTAGAGCAGTGACCATGCCATGCCCCCGCGTGCCCCCAACACCTGGGAATTACCCGCGTTTTCCGAAACAAGGGGAACGCGCGGGGGGCCGAGCAGAAAATACAGTGGCCAGATAGTCACACTTTTGTGGCCCTGGCGCACAGGTAGCGGGCACACCCACTTCAAGTCGACGGCGGGATGCCCGACCCGGACACGTCCACTCGCGCGGCGAGGGCAGGGCCGAGCCGCAGCGGAGCGACGCGAACGTCCACACCGCTACTATCGCGCCGCGATGCGCGCGAAGACCGGCCACACGTTCACGATCGTCGCCGTCGCCTTGTTCGCGACCAAGGCCGCCGCGCGCTTCCACACCAGCGTCGGCGGCGACGCCTTCTTCTGCCTGCTCTTCGGTCGCGACGTCCTCGAACGCGGGCTCCCTCACGTCAACGACATGACCACCCTCGGCTACGGAGGCTGGTGGATCGACGCGCAGTGGTTGGCGCACCTGATCTTCTACGGTGTCTATCGCGTCGGCGGCTTCCCGCTCTGTCTCGTACTGGTGACGACGCTGGAAGCCCTCGGACTGGCAGCGGCGAGCTGGGCCGCCGTTCGCGCCGGCGCGAGCTCCGTGCGCGTGTTCATGGGCACGCTGGCGGCGCTCACACTCTTGCCGTCGTTTACCGTCATGCGCGCGCAGGCCTTCGCCTGGCCGCTCCTGGGCTTGGTGCTCTGGCTGGTCGTCGACGACGACCGGCGACCGTCCCGTCGCCTCTGGTGGGCCGTCCCCCTCATCGCGCTCTGGACGAACCTTCACGGCTCCGCCCTCGTCGGTGCCGGAGTCGTCGGCCTCGCGGCCCTGCGCACCGCGATCGCCCGCCCAGCGCAACGCCTCGAACGCCTCGCCCTCGGTGCCGTCGCGGGAGCCGCAAGCCTCGCGTCGCCCTACTGGCTGCCGCCCTATTGGTGGAAGATGACGACCGACGCGGGGCCTTTCGTCGAGTGGGAGGCGCCCACCTTGCTCGACGATCCCCAGCACGTGCTGCTTGGGGCGCTTGTCCTTGGGGGCGTCGCGTGGCGCCTGCGAAAGCTGCGCACGCTCGACGCCCTCCTGCTCGTTGTCCTCGCGCTTCTGGGGCTGCGCGCCGTTCGCTACGGGCTCCTGCTGGCCTTCGCCCTGGCGGCTTTGGGGCCGGGGCTGCTCGAGGCCGTCATCGGGCCTCGTTCGTTCGCGCCGCGGCGCGTCGCTCCCGTCGTCGCCTTTGCAGGCGCCCTGTTCCTGGGAGGCGTCGCGTTCGGAGCGGCGGTGTTGGACGAGCGACTCGCCGAAAAATTCCCGCCGGAGGTCGCGCGGCTGCCCTTCGAGGGCGGCAACGTGCTGGCGACCGAGACCTACGGCGACTGGCTGCTCTTCGAGCGGCCTGAGCTACGAGGTCGGGTGCTCGTGGACGTACGCTCCGAAGTCGCCTCCTACGACGACTGGGTGCGCCTCGTGCGGATCGACCGCGGCGAGCTGGACCTCATCGACGACCTCCCGGACGTGCGCCACCTGCTCATCGACGAAGCGAGGACCCGGGGACTGCCGGATGCCCTCGCCGGCGACGGACGCTGGGCCAGGCTCTTCGGCAACGCGCGCGTCTCGGCCTGGACCCGTCGCGTGCGCCGCAGGCGTTGAACGGGGGTCGCGTGCGGACCCACACGGGGGCATTCTCCGAGCGCGGGAACACTCCGGGCCGCGGAACAGGCCCGTGAGAGGGTCGCTGGCTTCTTTCCGCGCCCCCACGCAAGGGGTGGTGCGTCGGTGTCACCGCTCGTCGCCTGGCGACGCCGACCCGAGTAGAGTGTGGCCCATGCGCTTCTTCTTGGCCCTCTTGCTCGTCGCTGCGGGCGCCTGCGGCGGCGAAGAGACCGCGGACCGCTCCCTCGCGGGCCTGGTCGCCGGCGAGCTCACCTGCGCCGTCTACCGTCCCGCTTCCGGCACCGTCGACGGCGGGATGGCCGACGCCGCCCTCGATGCAGCCGCCGCCGACGCCGCGGTCGTGGACGCCGCCGCCGACGCCGCGATCCTGGACGCCGCCGCCGACGCCGCGGTCGTGGACGCCGCCGCTGACGCCGCGATCCTGGACGCCGCTTCGATGCCGGACGCCGGGGCCGCGACCGGGCCGGCGACCGCGCGCTGTTGGGGCCCTGGCGGGACACCGGGCCCCTCGCCCTTCGGCTCTTTCGACGGAGCCCTCATCCTCGGCGACCCCAACTGCGTCCTGAACGACGGGCGCCTGCGATGCGTGGGGCGCAACGACCACGGCCAGCTCGGCGACGGTTCCACGAGCGACACGCCGAGCGAGATCCTGACGTCCGTGGGCCTGCGGTCGGTCGTCGCGGCCGCCACCGCCCGGCACGGCTTCGGGGGGGGCTTCGCTTGCGCGATCACCCGAAGGGATGGCCCCAGCCGCGTGAGCTGTTGGGGTGCGGGCGACCGCGGCCAGCTTGGTCAGGGGACCGAGGATGACCCCTCGCCCCGCGTTGTCCCCGAGCTCACGGGGGCGCGGACGATCGCCCTGGGGAGCGCCCACGGTTGTGCGATCGTCGAAGACGAGGCGGGACCCACAGTCCGCTGCTGGGGTGCGGGCGACCGCGGCCAGCTCGGCAACGGGTCGACCGCGGACCGGAGCCCGACGCCCGTGGAGCCGCCCGTCGGGGACAACGCCCTCGACCTCCCCGCGCAGCTCACCGCCGGCGCGCGCCATAGCTGCGCGCTGGACGCGGCGGACGGCGAGATCTGGTGCTGGGGCGCGAACGACGAAGGACAGCTCGGCGACGGAACCACCACCGACCGCAGCCGGCCGGTCCGCGTCGACACCGGGGCCCTGGCCGAGGAGCTCGGCGAGACCCCCGCCGCGGTGTCCGTCTCGGCCGGCGCCTTCCACACCTGCGCCCTCTTCGCCGGCGGCGAGGTCGCGTGCTGGGGCAGCGGCGACCACGGGCAGGTGGGGCGCGCCGGCCAGGCTCGCGTGCCCCGGCGCGTGCCCCTGGAACAGCCTGCCGAGGTCGTTGCTGCGGGGCCCTTCCACACCTGCGCGCTGGCCGGCCAGGCCGTCTACTGCTGGGGTCTTGGGCCCCAGCTCGGGCGAGGCACGACGACCGACACCTCCCGGCCTCAGCGGGTCGCGCTCTAGCGGTCCGACCCCGCATCGACCGTGTCGCGGTCGCCGAAACGTGGAGACGCCGGGCGATCGCGAAGAGGCTCGAGGCGCGCAGGCGTGCTCCCGGGAGCAGACTGGAGGCGGACTGCTCGAGGGAGAAGGAGCGCGAGCGCCGCGCTCAGCGCCCCTCGAGGAGCGACTGGTAGACCTCGATGTAGCGAGCCGCAACCCGTGCGAGGCTGTGCCGCTCGAAGGACTCGCGCATCACGCGCTGAAGGATCCGCTCGCGCAACGAAGCAGGCCGCCCACAAAAGTCGAGGGCCTCGCTGATCGCTGCGGCGAAGGCCTCCAGCGCGTAGTCCTCGAAGACGAAGCCGACGCCCGTGTCGTGGTCCAAGTCGAGAGGCTCGACCGTGTCCTTGAGACCGCCGACGGAGCGCACGATCGGGAGCGTCCCAAAGCGCGGCCCCTCCATCTGCGGCAAGCCGCAGGGCTCGTAGAGCGAGGGCATGAGCAAGAAGTCGGCCCCGGCTTTGCCTAGCTCGCTCAGCTCCTCGCTGAAGGGCTGCCGGGCGAGGCGACCTTCGCTGCCGAGGGCGAGGACTCCGAGCTGCCGCTCCGTGCGCTCCTCACCGTTGGCGACGACGGCGACTTGCATGCGCTTGGCCAAAGGGCTCTGGAGCAGCGCGAGCAAGAGCGACACGCCCTTCTGTTCGTAGAGCCGGTTGGGCCAGAAAAAGAGCGGCGCCTCGGGGTCGGCAGCGAGCCCCATCCTTCGCTGCAAACGCAGCTTGTTGGCCCGCTTGCCCTCCATGACGGTCGCCACGTCGAAGCGCTCGGCCCAGCGCGCCTTGCGGGGATCCACCGTGTCGTTCGGCGCGTTGAGGATGCCCAGGGCTTTGCCCGCGGCGTGCTTCTCACCGATCGCGTGGGTGATGCTCGTCGGGACGATGCCCTCGTGCGCGCCCTCCACCAGCTCCCGGAGGAAGCTCGGGCTCACGGTGTTCACCAAGCCCGCGGCGTGGATGCCGCTCGCCGCGAAGTCGACACGGTTGTCGTACCAGGTAGCGTCGAACCCGCCGCCGGGAAAATGCTCGAAGTAGAGGTCCCTGAGGTAGCGGCGCACGTCGATCCCCGCCTGGTCGAGCTCGTGCGGCGAGGCCCGCTCGGTGAACACGTTGTGGATCGTGAACAAGCTCCCAATGCCACGCGCCTTGGCGGCCGCGGGGACCAGCCCCGTCATCCAGTCGTTGCAGTGAACGATGTCGGGGCGCACGTCGTCCAGGAGCTGGTTGACGATCGTGCGCTGAAACGCCAGGGCGCGCTGCACCCTGGGGTGCGCGTCGGTCTCCGAGTAGACGCTCGGGGAGGTCGAGAAGGCGCTGTCACGCACCAGGTGCACGCCGCGGCGCTGCAGCGTTGGACCGATCTGGTCGAGCTCGTGCGTCCCGATGCCGCCGAGCCCCGCGATCTGGCGGTCGTACTTCGGGATCGCGATGTGCAGGTCGTAGCGCTCGTCTTCGTGCAGGTGCCGGATGAGACCCGCCGAGATGTCGCCGAGGCCGCCGCCCTTGGCGCGGATCCAGTTGGCCGCGTTGCCCAAACCTTCGGGAAGCTCCGTGATCTCCGGCGTGCAGATCAGGATGCGTGGGCGTCTTCGGCGCCGGCGAGGGATGTGGAGCTTGGGAAGAGCCATCGGGAGCCGCCGGCAGCATACGTCTCAATTCGCCGGTGGCGAAGGCGCTTCATCGCTCGTTCTCGGAAATCGGACGCGCGACGCTCACGGGCCCGCGGCGACCTCCAGAGCGAAGACAGCGTCGTCCAGAAAGGTGACCGGGCGCGCCGCCCCACCGCGGCAGAGGTACGGGGCGCGCGCCAGCGCACGGAGCCGAAGCCCGCAAGGCTCGAACACGTCGCCGACGAGAGCGTTCGCCTGAGCCTCCCAACCCTCGGCGACGGGCAGCAGCTCCTCGGGGTCGACGGTGGCGGGGCCGACGTGCACGTGCGGTCGCAGCGGAAAAGGGACGGCGAGGAGCACGACGCCCCCGGGGACGACCAGCGTCCGCAGACGCTCGACCAGGGTGATGGGCCTGGCGGTCCGGTCGAGGACGTTCAGCGCCGCGACCGCATCGAAAGGTGCGCCCGGCAGGTCCTCGGTCGCGACGTCGACCTCGTGGCAGGACCAGCCCCGCCGCCGCAGGCGCCGGGCCATCGGCCCGGAGAGCTCGGTCGCGACGACCTCGTCGAAGAGCGGCGCGAGCGTCGCCGTGACGTGTCCGTCGCCGGCGCCGACGTCCAGCAGCCGGCCACCCACCCGCGCCATCCCCAGCAGGCGTCGCCACTGGGCGGTCCCGAGCACGCGCATGTCGTGGATGCCGACCAGAGCGTTGGCGTCGTAGTCGCTCAGGACCTTCCGAGCGAGGGCCCTCGCGGCGAACGCCAGCGGCCCGTGTGGACGCGCGAAGCAGTCGTCGATCCACGCCCGCGTGTCGGCGTCGGCAGCCAGCTGCACGAACGAGCGGCGCAGGAGCGGGTCCAAGCGCTCCAACCGGCAACCGTAGGTCAGGCGGAGCCCACGGACGAGCGCGACGCCACAGGTCAGCTCGGCAGCGGCTCGGGTTCTTTCGGGCCCCACAGCGCCTCCCAGCCCGCGCGGTACCGGTCCGTCGCCACCTGGGGCGGACCTCCGCGCCGCTCCGTGAGGACGACCTCTTCCTCCACATCGCAGAGCAGCGGCAGCTCGCGCCGAGGCTTGAGGCGGAGGACGTCGCCCACGATGGGCTTGCCCTCTTCGAGGGGGCGCAGCTCCCCGGCGGAGAGCTCGTCGCCCTTCTTGCGCAGCACCTTCAAGGTCCCGTCCTCACCGCGGCCGTGGATCAGCACGACGTCCTCGCCTCGGCTCGGCTTGGCGGCGGGCGGGTCCTGCGGAGCGGGCGTACCCGTTTTGGGGGAGGGTCGCATCACAGCCGAACCATAGCAGTCCGCCCCCGGATTGGCCGGGATGGATCGCGTGCGCGGACGTGGCTGCGCCCCATGGGTTTCGCCGCGGTCCGTGCGTTCCGCGGGCGGTTGCGACGCGGTCCCGACGCGGTTTCGGCGCAGTCTCGGCCTGCTACGCTGCGTTCCGTGAAGGTACACCACCTCAACTGCGGAACCATGTGCCCCTTCAGTCGCCGCCTCATCAACGGGGGGGGCGCCTGGACGGAGGCCGGCGAGCTCGTCTGCCACTGTCTGCTCGTCGAGACGAAGGCGGGCCTGGTGCTCGTGGACACGGGGTTCGGTATGGACGACGTGCGC
>JALVDI010000263.1 GCA_027009115.1 Polyangiaceae bacterium
AGGGAGCCTCCCCCGCCCGGGATCGAGCTCTCCTGGTACGGCAAGACAACCGTGTCCGCGGGCCGCAAGATGGGTCACCTCACGGCGCGCGCGCGGAACCTGCGAGAGCTCGACGAGGTACGCTCCACGATGGCCCGTTACGAGGCACGGCTCTGGCAAGAGGCGGCCAACCATTGGAACGACAAAGGACCGACATGACGGCGACAGCGCGAGTGGCGATCATCATGGGCTCGGACTCGGACCTACCGGTGATGAAGGGCGCCGGCGACGCACTCCGCGAGCTGTCCGTGCCCTACGAGATGGCCGTGGTGTCCGCCCACCGGACGCCGGACTGGATGCGGGACTTCGCGCGGGAGGCGCCCAACCGCGGCGTCCGCGTCATCGTCGCAGGGGCCGGGGGCGCGGCCCATCTGCCCGGGATGGTCGCGGCCTACACCACCCTGCCCGTCATCGGCGTCCCCGTCCCCGTCGGTCCACTCCACGGCCAGGACGCGCTCTTGTCCATCGTCCAGATGCCCAAGGGCGTACCCGTCGCGACCGTGGCCATCGGCGGCGCCTTCAACGCAGGCCTCCTCGCCGCGCAGATCCTCGCCTACGGCGGCTCCCAGCCCGACCCAGAGATCGTCGCGCGGCTGCGCGCCTACAAAGACGGGCTGCGCGAGGCGGTGATGGCCAAGCGCATCGAGCCCGGCGCCTGACAGGCCGCCCGAACGCCGACCGCACTGGGTCGCGGTCGCGAGCTGCCCCTGCGCGATGCAGGCGAGGAAGCCTTGAAGATTTTCGAGGCGCAAGGGGCCGCGCGGGGACGTGCTCTCGGCCGTGAGACGCGGGCCGCTGAGGAGGGGGCGGAGCGCGGCCCGTGGCCCTCAGTCCGAGCTGGACAGCAAGCTCTCGATCTTGGCGACGAGGGCCGCCTTCGTGAACGGCTTCTGCAGGAACGGGGTCCCCGCATCGAGGACGCCATGATGCACGATCGCGTTGTCGGTGTAGCCGGAGATGAAGAGCACCTGCGCCGCAGGCGCGCACTTCTGGACGCGGCGGGCCAACTCCACGCCGCTCATCTCGGGCATGACGACGTCGGTGACGACGAGCTCGGGCCGCACCCCCCCTTCTTCGACGAGGCGCAGCGCCTCCGCCGGACTCGGCGCCGCCCTCACGTCGTAGCCGAGCCCCGACAGGCTCTGCGCCATCCAGTCCAAGAGCGCCGGCTCGTCTTCGACCACCAACACGCGCGTTCCTCGCGTGACGGCCACCGGCTCCCCGGACGGATCGGGACGTGGGTCGACCTCTTCGTCGCATCGGGGGAAGTACACCTTGAACGTCGTCCCCACGCCGGGCTCCGAGTAGAGCCATACGTGCCCCCCGGACTGACGCACGATCCCATAGACGGTGGCCAAGCCCAGGCCCGTGCCCTGTCCGGAGACCTTGGTGCTGAAGAAAGGCTCGAAGATCTTGGCCTGAACCTCCGGCGCCAGCCCCGCGCCGGTGTCGGTGACGCCGATCCACACGTAGTCCCCGACCTTGACCTCCGGGTGGCTCGCCACGTACGCCTCGTCGAGGAAGGCGTTGGCCGTCTCGACGGTGAGCTTGCCTCCCGCCGGCATGGCATCCCGGGCGTTGGCCGCAAGGTTGAGCAGCACCTGCGTGAACTGCCCGGGATCGACTCGTATGCGGCCCGTGTCGGGCGCGAGAACGACCCGCAGATCGATGTCCTCACCAATGAGCCGGCGGAGCATGTTCTCGAGCTCTTTCACCAGGGCATCGGGCGCGACGACTCGTGGCTGGAGGGTCTGCTTGCGGCTGAAGGCGAGCAACTGTTGCGTCAGCTCGGCCGAACGCCGGGCTGCGGCCAGGACCTCTCGTAGCTCGGCGTGCGCCGGGTGGTCCGGCCCCAGACGGCTGAGCGCCGACTCGCCGAAGCCCTCGATGACCGTGAGCATGTTGTTGAAGTCGTGCGCCACGCCGCCGGCGAGGCGACCGATCGCCTCGAGCTTTTGCGCCTGCTGAAGCCGCTCGGCGAGAACCGCGGCCTCGGCTTCGTGCCGGCGCCGCTCGGTGGTCTCCGTGAAGAGGACCAGGATGCCTTGGTCCGTCGGATAGATCCGGTTCTCGAACCACCGCTGCCAGGGCTCGTAGAGCTCCTCGAGGGCGATGAAGGCTCCCGTCCGCACGGCTTCCTCGTACGCCCGCGCGAAGGGCGTGCCCCGCGCCTCCGGGTACTCGATGTAATAGTTGCGACCGACCAGATCGGCCGGGTCCCTTCCGAGCAGTTCTCCGGCGCGTCCGTTCACGTAGAGGTAGTTCAGCTCCCGATCGAAGACGACGATGCCGTCGGTGATGCTGTCGAGAACGCGCCGCCAAGCCGGGCGGAGCGGACCGGGGGCGCCGGCGCCGAGATCCAGCGGCACGACGGCACCGGCGAGCCGCGCGGGCGCGCTCCCGACCGCAGGCCGCAACCACGACGCCTCGATCCCCGCGACGGTCGCTCCGTCCGCCCGCCGAAGACGAAAGAACACGTCTTCGCCCGGGCTGCCCGCGACGACGGCGTCGTGGTTCGCCCGCAAACCGGCGCGGTCATCCGGGTGGACCATGTCGAGGTAGCGCCCGTAGGTCGGCGCGCCGCCATCCAAGGCGACTCCGGTCCACACGAACATCGCCACGGACCAGGCGAATTCCTCGCCGTCGAGCGAGCGCTCCCATAGAGCGATGGGCTGCACGGACGTTCCTCTCTCCCGCCGCGGCGGGGCTGCTGGAGCACGCGAGCGACACAAGCGGAGAACGAGGAGCCCTCAGCTGTCTTGCAGCATGGCCGATCTCGGCGACAGTCGCCAGCGACCGCATGGCCCGCCTCTCCCAAAGGGGCGCGGCCGACGCCAGCAATCCGCCCGAGGACCGACCGTGGCCGCGGTCGCGAGGACGCCCCCGGCGTGATGCAGCAAGCGAGGAAGATCTTCGAAGTGCAACGGGCCGCGCTTTCGACCCCGAGACACGCGGAGAGGTAGCGGCGGCTATGGGCGCGTGACCGTCGTCTCGAGACTGTAGTGACCCTGGCTCCCGGTGCGGAAGCCATCGACGACGACGTAGTAGGTGCCGGCGTCGAGGGTCGCCTCGATGCGCGAGTGGCGGTTGTCCTCGTGGTCGTCGTTGCAGGCCAGCTCCGTGCTCGGATCCGCGCAGTCGCGGCGGAGGTGGAGGGCCCCGTCGTAGTCCGACGAGAGGTCGATGCGCACGTGCGAGCGCCGCCGCAGCCGCAGCCGGTAGACCGCGTCGTTGCTGCGCGCGTCACCCGCACAGCTCGCGTGGAAATCGTCGCTGCCGCCCGTCGTGTCGCCGTTGACGGTCCGGCCAGGCCGCAGCAGCGGCGCCCGGCGGCAGATGCGGTCGAGGGCCTGCAGGTCCGTCAGCTGAAGGTCGACCTCCGCTGCGCCGAAGGCGTCCGGCCGCGCCCCATCGAAGACGAGGAAGTATTGCCCCGGCGTCAAGACCGCCTCCAAGCTCTGCTCCACCGTACGCGGATCGGAGGC
>JALVDI010000264.1 GCA_027009115.1 Polyangiaceae bacterium
CCTGATGCCACTGCTCCTACTGCCCTTGGCCTGCGAGGAGCGGGTGCCCACCGAGCGGCCCCTCGCCGACCACGGTCCCGTTCCCGATCCCTCCGAGGATCCCCTTGGGGCCCGCTTGTACGCGCTGGGCAAGGAGCTCATCCCACGGCACGAGCCGGTGGGCGTGGTCTTGCGTGGCACGCTACGGCAGGGAGAAGTCGAAGACCACCCGGTGGTGCTCGTGGGCACCCATTGCTATGCGGCGGTTGGCGTCGGTTCGGAGGGGGTGGAGGACTTGGATCTTCTGCTCATCGACCCCAACGGCGCCGCGGTGATGCACGACAGCGACCAGGGGGCCGAGGCCACCATCGGCGTGCGCGAGCAGATCTGTCCGGCGACGCCCGGTATGTTCGAGGTGCGGGTGCGCATGTTCCGGGGCGAGGGCGACTACGCGGTCCGGGTCTACCAGTATCAGGTCCTCTGAGCAGTCCGCGTCACCGGCAGGGCTCGCCCGAGGGCCGAGGCGCCTCAGTGAAGGTGCCAGCCCTCGGGCAACATCGCGAGGGGCACCTCGCTGCGGGCCTGGGCCAAGGCGAGCGCGAGGGAGAGCGCGCGCCGGGCCTCGGGGGCGAGCGGGGCCTCCGCCGCGCCGCTGCGGGAGAGCCCGAGCCCCGCGGTGAGGTAGTCGAGGAGCGAGCGCGGTCGGGGGGGGGCGAACACGATCGGCGCGTCGTGGGGTAGCCCCGCGAGCTCTCGTGCGCGATCGAGGGCCGCCATGAGGCCCCCCAGGCGGTCGACCAGGCCCTGAGCCTGGGCCGCGTCGCCGCTCCAGATGCGTCCGCGCCCCAGGCGGTCGACGGCCTGGACGTCGAGCTCTGGTCGGCCGGCGGCGACGCGATGGAGGAAGAGGCGGTAGAAGCGTCGGATCTTGTCGGCGAGCACCGCGCGCTCTTCGGGCGTGAAGGGGCGGAAGAGCGAGTCGGCGCCGGCATGTCGCCCGCGCCGCAGCTGGGTGATGTCGACGCCAAGCCGCTCGGCGACCGGCCGCAGGTCCGCCTTGCCGAAGAAGATCCCGATGGAGCCCGTGACCGTGCTGGGTGCGGCGAAGATCTCGTCGGCGGCGGACGCCACGTAGTAGCCGCCGCTGGCCGCCACGGCGCCGAGGCTTGCGACGACGGGCTTGCGGCGGCGCGCTCTACGGACGGCGCGCCACACCTGGTCGGCCGCCAGCGCCGAGCCGCCGGGGCTGTCCACGCGCAGGACGATCGCGGCGACCGAGGAGTCTGCCGCGAGGGCGTCGAGGGTCTGCGTCAAGGTGCGTCCACCGCTTTGATGGATGTCCACGAGGGGGTAGTCCACGTTCTCGCCGTCCACCATCGCGCCGTCCACCACGACGACAGCCACCCGGCGCGGCCGGCCGACTTCTCGGGGGGCGTCGGCGAGGGGACGGGAGCGGCGGCGGGCGGTCCCGGCGAGCTCGTCGAGCATCGGACCCAGGTCGTGGGCGTCGAGGGTTCCACGAACGATGCCGTTCGCAGCGGCCTCGTCGGCCATGTACGGCCCGCCGTCGATCCAGCGGCGGACGGTGGCGGCGTCGGTGTCGTGGTCGCGGGCCATGTCCGCGACGAGGCGAGCGACGACGTCGTCGAGGAGTGCCTCGCGTTGAGCGCGGGCGGGCTCGCTCATGCGCGCGTTGACGTACTGTTCGACAGCGCTCTTGTAGTCGCCGATGCGGACGAAATCGGTACGGACGCCGAGGCGCCGGAGTGCCTCGCCGTAGAGCAGGATGTCCAGGGAAGGACCGAGGAGGCGTACAGCGCCCGCCGGGTCGACGTAGTGGCGGTCGGCCGCGCTACAGGCGTACGCCTCGGCACCGCTGGCGACGTCGCTGTGGCAGGCGACGGGTTTGCCGCTGGCCCGTAGCGCCCTGAACGCTTCGCGAAGCTCTTGCGCGTAGGCGAGGCCCATGCCCGTGCCTCGGAGTCGAAGCAGCACACCTTCGACCCGGGGGTCCCGTCGGTCGGCGTCCAGGCGGGCCAGGAGCGCGAGCAGGCCGCGGGGGCCGAGGCTCGGGACCTCGATCTCGTCGACGTAGCCGGGGACCGGCAGCCCCTCGCGGTGATGCGACGAGACCCGCGCCGTCGCGAGCCAGCCGGTGGTGTCGCCGAGGAGGGCGCCGCCGCCCGCGCTGATCTGCCCCCAGCGGAGGTCCAGGCCGATGAGGGCGCGTAGCTCGCCCGCACCGCGGAGATCGTCGCCCTCGACGCTGCCCCAGAGCCGGCCCAGGCGTGGCACGGCGACGCTGCTCAAGGCGCGGACGCCCACCCTTCCGTCGGTGTCGGCCACCGCGACCGCTTCGAAGGTCAGGCGGTCCGTCGCGAGGGGGCGGAGCTGGACGGCGAGCGCGAAGGTCGCCGGCACCTGCGCCGGGTCCGTCACGAGCCCCGTCGGGCCCAAGAGGTCGTGGGCGACCAAGCCGAAGCTCAGGCTGCTGCTGGGGCGCCACGCCGCCCCGATGTCGAGGCTCACGACGCCGCCAATCGGTTCGGAGGAGGCGATGTAGCGAAGCACTCCGCCCACTGCGAAGCAATCGCAGCGCGCCCAGGCGAGGCCAAGGGAGAAGCGGCCGCGCTGCGCGCCAGCGGTGGGGCGCAGCCAGTCGACGGAGGCGCCGACGGCCAGGCGAAGGGGAAGCCTCGCCGCTCCATAGAGGGCGTCCCCGCGCTCCGAAAGCTCCGCCTCGCCGGCGCGGTCGGCGTGCACGTAGGCGAGCTCCCAGCCGCCGAGGTAGGCGAGCGCCGCGGGGTTCGTCTCGAGGGCGAAGGCGTCGTCGGGCGAGGCGGTCGAGACCGCGGGCAGGAGCGTGGGGCCGGTGGCGCGGTGGAGCTGCGCGCCGGCAACGGGCGCGAGGCTCAGGGCGAGCAGCGGGGCGAGCACAAAGCCGCGTCGGTGGGTCATCGCGCTCCTCAGGGGCCCAGGATCCGGTCGAGGTATTCGGGGGCGTCGCCGCACAGGCGGGTCTCCGCGAAGCCAGGCTCCTGGGCACGCTCCCCAAGGGGACGCGAGCCGCCCGAGTCCATCAAGCAGCCGGGCTGGTCCCCGGGGTTGTGGAAGACGGTCCGAGCGCCGAAGGGCGAGGCGAGGCCGAGGCTGTGGCCGAGCTCGTGGGCCGAGGTCTCGCCGATGATGGAGGCGAGGGCCCGCACGGCGCGGTCGACGTCGCTCGCGCGGTCGCCGGAGCCGCCCACCTCCGCGAGGGTGGCGGGGCGTGCGCGGACGGGGTCGAAGATCTCGTCGAAGAGGGGATCGGGATCGGGGCCGCCGGTCCTCGTGAGGTCCTCGGGCGGGTGCTCGCTGAAGCCGAAGAACGACTCGACGAAGACGCCGCCGAAGCCTGGGAAGCCGTCCATTTGCGTCTCGGCGTTGGCTCCGCCGATGGTGTCGAAGAGGCGCAGGTTGCCGACGTCCTTGCCGGGGGTGTTGTCGTAGCCGAAGAGCCCGCGCCCGTTTGGATCGGGGCCTCCGATCTCGACGAGGGTGT
>JALVDI010000265.1 GCA_027009115.1 Polyangiaceae bacterium
CGGCATCGATGGCCAGCACGGGCGGCTGCTGATCGGCGGCCTAGCGGTCGCCGAGTTGGCGGACAGCAAGACCTTTGCCGAGGTCTGCGCGCTGCTGTGGGGCCGGAAGGACGTGCCGCGCCTCGACGCCGAGCTGCGCGACGGCCGGCAGCGGGCCTTCGAACGGCTGGCGGACTGGGCCGGCGCCCTGGCGCTCCCCGACGCGATGGACGCGATCCGCGGGTGCGTCGCCCAGCTCCCCTCGGACACATCGGCCGCGGGCCTCACGGCGGCGATCGCGGTCGCTACCGCGGCCTGGTCCCGGCGCGCTCGCGGGCTGTCGCCTCTCGCGCCTGACCTCTCCGCCTCCCACGCCGCCGACTACCTCCGAATGATACGAGGTGAGCCTGCTGGAGACGCCGAGGCCCGAGCCCTCGAGACCTACTGGGCGACGGTCGTCGACCACGGTCTGAATGCCTCGACCTTCGCCGCGCGAGTCGTGGCGTCGACTCAGTCCGATCGGGTTTCGGCGATCGTCGCGGCCATCGGCGCGCTCAAAGGCCGCCTCCACGGCGGAGCTCCCGGGCCCGTGCTCGACATGTTCGACGCGATCGAGCGGGAAGGCGACGCCGAAGCCTGGCTACGGAGGCATCTGGCGGCCGGCCACCGCATCATGGGCATGGGGCACCGCGTCTATCGGGTCCGCGATCCCCGGGCGGCGGTCCTCGAGGCGGCCCTCGAACGCCTCCGCCAAGACGGCGCGCCCACGGGCCGGCTCGCGCTCGCCCGGCAGGTCGAGCAAGTCGCCGAACGGCTGCTCGCGCAGCACAAGCCGGGCCGGCGCCTTCGGGCGAACGTGGAGTTCTACACGGCGACCCTGCTCGAAGCCCTCGGGCTTCCTCGTGAGCTCTTCACTCCGACCTTTGCCGCCTCCCGGGTGGTCGGCTGGTGCGCCCACGTCGCCGAGCAGCAGCGATCCGGCCGGCTCCTCCGCCCTCGGGCCCGCTACGTGGGCCCGGCCGCTGGGCTCGTCTCCCCCTACAGCCCATCTCAACAGCGATCGCCGGTCGACCCGTAGACTGGGCGGGACCGCTGGCGCATCCTCGAGCCAAGGAAATGCCGAGCATTCTCGAGGGGAGAGGATGGCGGCAGAGGCCGTGCGCAGGCCGCACAACGGCGACGAGGGGTACGGAGATGGGCCTCGAGCAGTCGGCCCCAGCGGATCGCGATGGATCGCGGTCGCGAGAGCGCGCTCCGCCGCGCAGGCGGCCGTGAAGCGCACGCAGAGGCCTTGGGAGGAGCTGCGAAGTCGGCACGAGGCGGCGATCAAAGTCGCACGCGACCGGGCGTTTCGTCGTATCCTCGCCCCCCGGTGCACAGCCAAGCGGACGGCCCGTCGTGCGGCGCTATACTCGCACGGCGACTGTGTTCGCTGTCCGGGGGAGCGCTCGACGGTCCCCCGGCGCGGAGAACGACGTGACCGACGACAGCGAGCGAACGACGAACCCGAACAAGACGGTGGTCACCGTCGTGGGCCCCTCGGGGACGCGCAAGGCCTCGGGAGACCGCGAGGCCTGCCTGGTGGTCATCTACGGCGACGACCTCGGCCGCCGCATTCCCCTCGGGCACGAGCCCACGGTCATCGGGCGGTCGGCCCGCTGCGACGTGCAGATCGACCAGGAGAGCGTCTCCCGCAACCACTGCCGGCTGGCCTACAACGGCCGTGGGTACAGCGTCGAGGATCTCGACTCGACGAACGGCACCTACGTCAACGACGACCTGATCCAGACCATCGACCTGCGCGACGGCGATCAGATCAAGGTTGGCCGGACCATCTTGAAGTTCATCGTGGGCGGCAACATCGAGCTGCAGTACCACGAGGAGATCTACCGCCTGATGACCGTGGACGGTCTGACTCAGGTGCACAACAAGCGCTACTTCGACGAGATGCTCGAGCGGGAGCTCTCCCGGGCCCGGCGCTACGATCGCTCCTTCTGCCTGATCCT
The DNA here is from genome assembly GCA_027009115.1 of Polyangiaceae bacterium. Lineage (GTDB taxonomy): Bacteria > Myxococcota_A > Polyangia > Polyangiales > Houyiibacteriaceae > JALVDI01. Next base: position 1,986 of record JALVDI010000265.1, read on the forward strand.
CTTCGACATCGACCACTTCAAGCAGATCAACGACAACTTCGGGCACCTCGCCGGCGACGCGGTCCTGAGGCAGCTCGGGACTCTCGTGCGCTCGCACGTCCGCCGCGACGACATCGTGGCGCGGACCGGCGGCGAGGAGTTCGCGATCATCACCCCGGAGATCTCGATGACCGGCGCGATGGAGCTCGCCCGCAAGCTCAACGCAATGGTCGACGAGGCGGTCTTCGAGTTCGAGGGCACCCGCATCGATGTCACGATCAGCCTCGGGGTCGCCCAATGGGTCCCGGAGATGCAGAGCACCCAGGCCGTGATTCAGGCCGCCGACGAAAAGCTCTACGAAGCCAAACGCAGCGGCCGAAACCGCGTCTGCGGATGATCGCGCCGTCGCCTCCGGACGGCGCGCACCCGCGGATTCAAGCGTCGCGACGGATGCGCCAGGAGAGCCACAGGAGCTCCCACAACGCCCGCAGCACCACGCCTGGGCGCGCGCCGGTGCTGCGTCCTGCCCGGCGGGGGCGGTGGGCCACCGGCACCTCCTCGATGCGCAGTCCACGCCGGGCCGCCTCGGCGAGCAGCTCGGCGTCGATGGCGGCGCCGCGGCTGCGCATGGGGACCGCGTCCAGCAGCGCCTTGGGGAAGACCTTGAAAGCACAGTTCACGTCGCGGACCGAGAGCCCGAGGGAACGGTTGGCAACCCAGGTCCAGCCACGCCCGAGCAAGGTGCGCGCCGAGCCGTCGTTGCGCGGACAGCGGTAGCCCGCCACGACACGCCCACCACCGATGAGCCCGGCGACCGATGCGAGCTGCCGCGCATCGAACTGGGCGTCCCCATCGGTGTAGAACACCCACGGATATCGAGCCGCGCGGAAGCCCGACCGCAACGCGGCACCGTAGCCACGGTTGCGCCCGTGTCGGACCAGCACGACCTCGGGCATGCGCGACTGAAGCGCACGGACTCGCTCGACGGTCCCGTCGCGGCTGCCGTCGTCGACGACGACGATCTCGAAAGCCGCGGCCACGCGGCGCGCAGCCTCCGCAGCCTCACGAACCGCCTGCTCGACGTTCGCCTCCTCGTTGAAACATGGGAGGACGACCGACAGAGCCGGCCTCTCCTCGCGGCGCGAGGTCCGGCAGCCCGCCGCGACCGGAAGAGAAGCGCGCATCGACGGCGCCGAGCTTAGCAGGCCCCAGCCCACCGGCGAACCGTCCATCGCGATCGGGAGCGCGTCTCCCCGCGGCGGGCGATGTCCGCTATGGTCGGCCGCCGTGAGGCCGACGGCTCCCCCTTCGAGACGCGAACGCCTGGTGGCCGTCGGGCTCTTCCTCGCCAGCTACCTCTACGTCTTCCCCTACTACCCGGCGATCAACAACCCGAACGAAAACGTCCGCGTCTACATGACCGCGGCGATCGTCGAGGAGGGAAGCTACGAGATCTCCTCACTGCGCCGCCGCTGGGGCTGGACGAACGACGCCGCCTGCGTGCAGTGGCCCGCTCAAGGGGACGAACCCCAGCCCTGCGAGGGTCCCGCTCACGGGGCTCGGCGTCTCTACTACAGCGTCAAGGCCCCCCTGATGAGCTGGCTCGGAGTGCCGTCCTATGCCCTGCTGCATGCTCTCCGAGGCGAGGATCGCGTCGCGCTCGATGCCCCGACACTGTGGTGGCTGCGCACGACCGCCTCCGGGCTGCCGATGGCACTCTTCTTCTGGTTCTTCTACGGCTGGCTCGGCTCGCGCACCCGCGTCCCCCTCCTCCGCGACGCCGTCTATGTGGCCACGGCGCTCGGCTCCGTGCTCCTCGGCTACGCCCACCTCTTCGCAAGCCACTCCCTCAGCGCCGCGGCGGCGTTCGGGAGCTTCATGCTGCTTCAGCGAGCCCACGAGGAGCGCCGAATCTCATGGCGGGGGAGCCTCGGCGCGGGGCTGCTGGCGACGTCTGCAACGGCGCTCGAATACCCCTGCGTGCTGGTCACCCTGCCCCTCTGCCTCTTCGCGCTCTTTGCCGTGCGACCGCTGCCCCGCATGATCGCCTTCGCGGCGGGCGCCCTGCTCCCGACCCTCCTGGTCATGCACTTCCAGGCAGCCGCGTACGGCAACCCCTTCACGCCGGGGCATCTCTTCGTCGAGAATCCGGCGTTCCGCGCTGGCCACGAGTCGGGGCTCTTCGGCGCCGACCGCTTCCGCCCGGAGGCCGCCTGGCGGCTCCTGTTCGACCTTCGGCTGGGTCTGTGGACCACCACGCCGCTGCTCGCCTTCGCAACCCTGGGCCCCTTCGCGATCCCCCGGGAACGACGCCTTGGCGCAAGCTTCGCCGCGGCGGGCGTCATCGCTCTGTACCTGGTCATCTGCACCATGAACAACTGGACCGGCGGCTGGTCCATCGGGCCCCGCTACCTCGTGGTGGCCGTCCCCTTCGTCGCGATCGGTGCGCTGCTGGGGCTCGACTGGATCGCCCGACAGCGACCGGAGCTCGCGGCGAACTTCGCCGTCGGCACCGCAGCCGCATCCGTCGCCGTCGGCCAGCTCTACGCGCTCTACCCACATCTCCCCGATCACCTCTCGGCGCCCGTACGCCAGCTCTTCGTCGAGCTCCTCGACGAGGGCTACGTCCCCCTCAACGCCGGGAGCGCCCTGCTGGGCCTCGAAGGCTCCACCGCGCTGCTGCCCCTGGGCGCCCTCTGCCTCTACGCCCTGTGGTGGGCGAACCAGAAGAACCGCTCGCCCCGGCGCCTGCTGGGCTCCACTGCTGTCGCATCGCTCGCGTTGCTCCCGCACCTGCTCATCGCGCCCGAGCCTACCGACGCCGTGCGCCATGAAGTGACGCTGATCAAGGAGCGCTGGTACCCACACCCCGACTTCGCCGCGCGCCCACGGTCAGCGGACGCGACGTCCGTAACGGCGCTCGACACGCGCGAGCTCGACGAACGCCCGCGCCGCATCGCTCGGGCCGATCTTCGAACCAGCCACGTCCACCCACCGGCGGAGGGGCTTTTCGACGATGCGCTCTTCGGCGCGCAGCCCTCGCTCCTTCCAAAACTGGATGAAGCGCGCCAACATCTCGACGTCGAAGATCCATCGGGACATGAAGGGCTCGGCGAAGGCGTGCGCGAGAGCATCGCCAGCCCGCATGAGCTTCGCACCGCACTGGGTGTCGTAGACGGGCAAGCCCAGCAGCACTGAGACCGTGGTCGCGAAGACGCGACCGTAGAGGTGCCGATAGAGCCGGCGCTCGATCTGCCGTCCCAGGAGCTTGACCCGTGAGCCGAGGACCACGTCGACCTCGGGCCGCTCGTCGAGGATGGCGGCGAAGACTGGGATCTCGTCGAGGGGCGTGGCGAGATCCGCGTCCCAGTAGCCGATCCGAGCGGCGTCGCCGCGGAGCTCCGCCAGCACCCCCTGACGCACGGCCTCGGCCTTTCCCCGGTTGCGCTCGAGCCGCTGCACCGCCACGCGCCCCTCCGGCGCCCGCTCGTGCAGCGCGGCAAGGACCGTGGCCGTTTCGTCGCGGCTGCCATCGTCGACGAAGCGCAGCCGAAGCCGCGGCCACTCGGCGAGCGCATCGAGGAACGCCTCGACGTCGAGGCGCTTGGCCTCGTTGTAGCAGGGGACGACGACCGCGACGTCGCTCATGGGGCCGGAGCATGGGGGCTGGGCCCGGGGGAAGCAACGCTCCGCCGACGCCGCCGCCTGCGGCGCGGAAAGAAAGCCACCGCGAGGGTCAGGATCAACCCGAGAACGCCGCCGATGGAGGCCGCGAGCAGATCGTCGGGCACGTAGCGGAGCACGACGGTGTGGCGCCCGGCCGGAACCGAGCGGACCACGATGGAGCCCCCCGGCGAAGCCTCCACGGTGCCGAGGTTGCTCCGCCAGCCCACCGCCCAGGTCTGATTGAAGCGCAGCGTCCCCGGCCGCTCGAGCTGGACCTCGGCGGTCATCGTGTTGGCGGTGCGGCGGTACGCGAGCAGACGCCCCCCATCGACGCGGACCTGCGGGCGAGGCCCCACGACGAGATCCCGCGCGGCGTGGTAGGCGGTCATGCCCGTGTAGCAGCCACGATTGCTCACCCCCCGCGCGGGGAAGCTGGCGTAGTCACGATACGCCGTGAAAGGGAGCAGGCGGTAGTCGGCCTGACGGTCGATGGGGGGCAGGGGATCGCGGTTCCAGCGCGCGATCACCCTTCCGTTGCCCCACGCGATGTCGCCGGCCACGAGCACGAGCAACACAGCGGGGATGGCACGGGGCCAGGCGACCGGGCAGCGGCCACGGAAGTGCGCCAGGCGCCGCGCGAGGGCGTCGGTCGCCAGGGCCGCCCCGAGGGCGAGGTAAAACAGGAAGAGCACCGCGAAGCGAGAGGGCACGCGGAGCGAGCCGTAGACCGGGAGCTCGTGGAGGAGGGCCCACGGGTGCCAGTCGGTGACGTGGCCGAGGGTGAGGCCACCGAAGAGGAGCGCTCCCAAGACGAGCGAAGGGTGGCGGCGGATCGCCAAGACCAGCCCGACGACACCGAGGGCAAGCGCTGTCCAGCCGATGAATGCGCCGTACTCCGCCCAGACGTATTCGTGGCCGGGGACGTGGTACTCGTAGTCGCGCAGCGTGAAGAGGTCGAGGAACTCGGCGAAGGTGAGCTTGTCGTCGCCGGCGGTCGGGCGCGGGTAGCGCGCGAGGGTGTGGAGGATGGGGATGAGCCGGAAGCTGCCCAGCGCGAGCATGAGCGGCAGGGTCACCGCCCCGGCTCGGACCACCCCCCAGCGGCGACCCGGATCCGTCATCTGCACGAGCCCGTCGAAGAGCAGCAGCAAGCAGAAGTATGGGAATGGGTAGACGCCGCCTTCGAGCAGCACGAGGGCCATCGAGGCGGCGACGGCCGCCGACCAGCGCCATTGCACGACGGCGCGGCGCCAAGCGAGGAGCAGCCACGGGGCGAAGTAAAAGGGCAAGAAGGCACTGTGGCCGCCAGAGCCGTGCCAGGCGAAGAAGCCGGAGCCGGCCCAGACGAGGGAAGCCATCGCCGCAGCCAAGACGCTCACCCGAAGCTGCCGGCGCGCGAGGACGTACATGCCCGCGAAGCCAGCGGCGCTGTGGAGGATGAGGAAGAGCTTCGAGCCGACCGTCGTCCCCAGGGGAAGCAGGAGCCAGAAGAGGGGTGAGTAGACCTGCGCCTGAGGGTCGCCGAAGAGGAACACGCCGCCGCAGTGCCAGGGGTTCCACAACGGAAACTCGCCGTAACGAAGCACCGCGACGCGCGCCGCCTCCCATTGGTGGTGAAACTGCTGCCAGTCGCCGTAGCCCGTCCTGGTCCAGTTCCACAGCGCGGGGCTCCAGTAAGCCAGGGCCGCCAGCAGAGAGGCGACGGCCAAGAAGAGGCGCCGTCGTCTCACAGCGGCCCCGGCTCGGTGCCCGGCGCCATCCTCCTCGGCGTCATCGATGCCGGCGCCACTCTCCTCGGCGTCATCGATGCCGGCGCCATCCTCCTCGGCGTCATCGATGCCGGCGCCACTCTCCTCGGCGTCATCGATGCCGGCGCCATCGCCCTGGGCGCCACCGGCAGCCCTGCCCTCGGCCCGGTCGGCTGCGCGCTGGGGAGCGGACCTCCGAACGCCGCGGAGTAAGGGTCACGCCGCCCTCCGGGCACGGGCAGGCCCGGGAAACCGTAGTCGTAGTCGTAGTAGAGGCGCTCGGTCACGTCGTAGCGCAAGACGAAGTAGCTCGACGCCGTGGCGTAGAGGAGCAGCGCCGCCACCGTGGCCGCCCGACCCAGGCGTCGCGCCCAGCGCCCCGTGAAGACCGTCGCTAGGCCGACCGGCGCGAGCACGCCAAGGGTGAGCCCCCAGGTCAGCCCGCGCATGCGGCGCCAGTTCCCCGGGTCGGCGACCCAGGAGGGCTCCAAGCTGAGCATCACGGCATAAAGCGTCAGCAAGCCCACCACCAGCAACCCACCGAAGAGCTCCGGCCGTCGCACGAGGCGCACGGCGAACGCTCCCGCCAGCGCGCAAAGGAGCGGGTAGACGGGCAGCATGTACCACCCGTACTGCCATGTCCCGCTCGGGAGCCCCGCGGCGACGATGTAGACCGCCAGCGGCAACACCACCGGGAGGGCGCGGGGGCGCGGCAGGCGATAGGCGGTGACGGCGCTGGCGACCCACAGAAAGATGAGCGGCCCGCGACCGACCTTGTTCGTGTTGATCATCGGCCACGCGAACCACGTCTGGAACACATCGGGGCTGACCTGCCGGATGCTCCCCTGCACCCGTTGCGCGTGCCAGAAGGCGTCCCAACCCATGACCGCCGCGTAGACCAAGAGCAGAGAAGCCACCGCCGCGCCGAGGACCGCGGCGAACGTCGCGTCGCGAGGACGCCCCGTCGCCACCACGAGCGCCACGAGCGCCACGAGCAGCGCGATCGCCGGCAGCTTCGCCAGTATCCCAAGCCCAGCGAAGACCGCGGCCGCCGCGAGGTGGACGCGGCGGTACCCCCTGTCGCGCCACCGCAGGAAAGCGAGGATCATCGCCGGCAGCAGCACCGCCACGAGCGAGTCTTCCTTCACCGCACGCCCCTGAAGCGCCACGAAGGGCGTTACGGCGTAGAACAGGCCGGCGGCCAGAGCCGCCATGCGCGAGCGTGCCACCCGCAACGCCAGAGCCATGCACAGCAGCAAGGCGATCATGGACAACGCGATGGGCACCAGCCGTGTGTGCGTCACCCGCACGTGCTCGAAGCTCTGCGCGCCGCCGAGATGCGCGGCGACGCCCACCAGCAGATGAAAGAGCGGCGGATGCTCGAAGTAGGGCCGAATGACCGGGATCGGGCGCTCGCGCCAGTACGTCACGGACTCCCGTGCCGTGCCCGCGCCGTAGCGATGGGGCCACAGGGACCAGCCGCGGGTGGTCCCGTCTTCGACGAGCTGCCAGCCGTTCCAGGCGGCGAAGAGCTCGTCCATGTTCTCGCGGAAGTCCGGCGCGACGGTGTAGTCGTAGAGCCGCAAGCCGCCCCCCAAGAGCACGAGCACGGCGGCAGCGAGGAGAAAGCCACGCCGGGCCCTGGCCTCCCCGCTCGCTCGCGCCGTGACGTAGGTTCCGGCGGCGAGCCCCAGCGCTAGGAGCAGCCCGAGCGCCCACGCCCAGGGGCGCGAAGGATCGGGAACCCGCGGCGTCAAAGCCGAGGCGGGAACGGGCCCCGTCGCCGCGCCCGGCAGCCCCCACTCGAGCCGGAAGAAAACCGGCGGCGAGCGATCCCAGACGTCCCGCCCCGGCGCTTGCGTCGCGGAACGCCAGCGAACCTGAAGACGATGGCGCCCCGGCTCGATCGGCTCCTGGGCCGGCCGCCCGTCGACCCGGAGCTCGGCCGTCCCCGACGCCACGACCCGCAAGGCGAGGGGCGGCCCTTCGGGCACCTCGAGCCAGGCATCGAAGTCGACGTCGATGGGCGGGAGTCCGTCGGGGATGGGGCGCCCCTCGGGCCATGCCTGGACCATGCGCGCCAGCGGGCGCAGCTCGTTGCGGATCACGACCCGATGCTCGACCGTCTCGGTGAGGACCGGGCGCTCCTGCACCGTGGGCGTGGTCCAGCGCGCGAGCAGACCGTGCGCAAGGTAACGGTCCAGGGCGACGAGGAGCCCCAGGACCTCGAGGAACACGCATACGGCCAAGACGGCGGCGACACCCCTGCGCACGGCGGACTCATAGCCCAAGCGCGACCGCGGGACGAGGAAAGCCCTCGATCGGGGCCGCGCCGGTGGTATCTACCCCTCAACCGTGACGGCCTCGCCCCCGAACGCGCCGCCCCCACCGAAGGGGCGCGCCGGCCTCTGGCTCTGGCTCTTCGTGTTTAGCGCCACGCTGCTCACCACCGGCACGATGCACATCGACGGCGACTCGCGGCTGATGTGCGCGGCGGCCGCCTCGGTGACGGACCACCTCGGCCTGGACGTCGAGGGCCAAATGCGCCGCGACGTCGTCTACGGGCCCGACGGGAAGTACTACACGAGCTACCCGATCCTGCCGATCCTCGCCTGCGTGCCCGGGCGCGCCCTCGGCTGGCTCGGCCGCCAGATCGCACCGGCCTGGGGACACCTGCTGGCGGGGGTCGTCCCGGCCGCCTTCGCTGCGACCAGCGCGCTGCTCTTCTTCTTCCTGGCGCGGCGCTTCTGGTGCCGGCCGCCGCTCGCCGTCGGCGGCGCGCTCGCCCTGGTGTTCACCACCTTCCTCTGGGCCTACGGACGCAAGCTCTACAGCGAACAGCTTCAGGTCATCTTTGTCCTCGCCTGCGCGCTCGCATCTTTGCGGGCAAAGGAGCGGCCGACGCGGGGCGCCTACCTCTGGCTCGGGGTCGCCGGCGGCCTGGCGCTGCATGTCAAGACCCCGCTGGCGGCGATGGGGATCGGGGCGCTCCTCCATCAACTCCATGGCGGCATCTCGCGCGCGCGCCTCGGGCGCATGCTCGTCTTCGGAGGCTTCGGCGTCGCGCCCTTCGTCCTGCTGTGGCTCGGTTACAACTACCTGCGCACCGGCGAGTTGCTCGACTCGGCCTACAACCAGGGCCAATCCCTCGCCATCGGCCTGAGCGTGCCGCTGGCGTCGGGGCTCCACGGACTCCTCTTCAGCCCGGGCAAGAGCATTTTTCTCTACGCGCCGCTATTGCTGCTCTCGGGGGCGGGGCTCCGCTCCTTGTGGCACCGCAACCGTGGAGAGTTCTACCTACTGGTCGTGCCGAGCCTCGCGCTGCTGGTCGTCGCAGCCAAGTGGTGGGACTGGAGCGGGGACTGGGGTTGGGGGCCGAGGCTGCTCGCGCCGCTCGTCCCTCTGATGCTTCTGCCGGCGCTCCTGGCGATGAAGCGAGGTCGACCGTGGAATGCCCTCGGCACGGCCCTGGGCGCCGCGGGCTTCGTTGCCAACGGCCTCGGCGTCGTCGTAAGCGATGCGCACTACCTCCAGATCGTCTGGAGCACGACCCGGGCGAGCTTGCGGGCCACCAACCACACCTTCTTCCTCCGAGACGACCTCGTCATCCCGCACTTCGTGCCCGAGATGAACCCGATCGTCGGGCATGGGTGGCTCCTCGACCTTTGGCGCCGTGGCGAACCCTGGACCCCCGAGCGCTGGTATCCCTGGAAGAGCCTCGGGGTCCCCGCCTGGCGCCCCGTTGGCGACATCGTCCCCGACAACCTGAACCTCTGGTTCGAAGGCGGGGGCGCCGACCGATGGCTCGCGCTGACGCTCGCCCTCGGCATTGGGGTCCTCGTCACGCTCGCGGCGCTCTTGTGGCAGGCGGCCCGGCCCGCAGCGACCGCGAAGCCCCCTCGAGCCGAGCCCCCATCGGAGCGCCCTGGGTAGCGCATCCAGCGGGCGCCTCCGCGAGCGCAGCCTTCGCCTCGGCCCCGTCGGAGCGCGCCAGGAGACTCTCGCGGGTCGGCATCCTCAGTCGCGGGATTCGACGACCAGCTCGGCGACCGCCGGGCTGCGACCGTGCCACGTCCTGGCCGTGAATCGGATGCGGGCGACGTCGGCGGCGGCCAGGTCCAATCGTTTCCACTCTCCCTCGGGCCGGATCGCGTCGAAGCGCCCCTCGGCCCGAGCCACCCGCCGTCCGCGCGAGTCGTAATAGGCGACCTCGAAGTCCTTCGTGGCCCGGTCCTCGTAGTGTCGGTTGTGGCCGTTGAGCACCCGCAGCGCCGCCACCGCGCGCGGAGGATCCAGCCGCAGCTCGACCCATCCGCCGCGATGGTCGTCAGGCTGCCACTCGGTGCGCGGGTTGCCGTCGATGGCGTAGATGGCCTCGAAGTTGCGCTGGGTCCCCGGCGAGCCCGCCGCGGTCATCGTCGCCCGCGGCCGCAGAGCCGTCCACCCGAGCACCAGCAAGGCCACGAGCACCGCAGCCCGCAGCAGCCAACGGCGACGGATCGACGCCGCCGCGGCCTCGGGCGTGAAGGCGAGCCAGCGGGCGCGCGCCGCCAGGCGCCGGCGCTCGTCGAGCAACACCCGCAGAGGCTCGTCGACGTCCCAGCGGCCCGCGATCGTCGAGCCCGCGTCCGCACGGAGCGCGGCGTCGAGGGCGGGCGCGAGCGGCGGGCATTCACCGGCCTCCTGAAGTACCTCCAGCAGTCCCCGCACGGCGTCCTTGGCCCGCCCGAGGGCGGCGTCCAGCTCGCCGCCAGCCCAGAGCAGGTGCGCCTCATGGGCCGCGTGGGCCGAAGCCGCCACGCGCGCCGCTGCGGACACCCGGGCGTCCTCGGGGAGTCGACCGGCCAGGCGCCGCGCCTTCCAGTCCGCGCGCAACGAGGCGATCATAGGG
>JALVDI010000266.1 GCA_027009115.1 Polyangiaceae bacterium
GAGCCCCGGCCAGCGCCGCCAGCTCCCGGACGCGCACCTCGACGGCGCCCACGACGAGCGCTGCGGCCAGCGCCAGGGCGGGCCACGCGAGGGCGAGGACATGTTCGACGGGATCGCCCACGGCGACGCCGAGCCAGTCGAGCCCCGCCTCGGTGCTGGCGGCGTAGGTGAGCAGCGCGAGGTCCGCCAAGAAGAAGCCCCCCAGGCGTACGCCGTGCATGGCTCGCTCCTGCCGCTGGACACGCCACTGCCGGAATACCACCGCCGTCGCCGCGGTCGCGCAGGCCGCCCCACTCCAGGTGAGAGCCGGCAGCCGCAGGACGCGTTCGCCCAGCACCAGCAGCACGAGCCCGCCCCCCAAAAGCCAGCCCGCGCGCGTCATCGATCCCTCCGTCGACCGAGGAGCCGCACGGCGACGTAGACGCCCACGTAGGCCATCGCCACCAGGTAGACGACGTCGCTGAGCTGGAGGATGCCGCGGCGGAAGCTGCGATGGTGCTTCCACACCGGGGCCAAGGCTCGGAGGGCGTCGCGCCACTCGAGGGAGGCGACACCTGCGACGTAGTACATCAGCTCGAGGGTGCCGAGGACCGCTGCGCTCACGACGACCGCGACGAAGGGGCTCGTCGTCGCTGCCGCCGCCGCCGCGCCCACCCCCAAGCTGGCGGCGCCAACGAGCAGAAGCCCCAGGTAACCCGCCGCGACGTGGCCGATGGAAACCTTCCCGTAGACGTAGACGAGGGCCGGCAGGTAGAGCGTCGCCGCCGTCACCACGGTGAGGAAGACAAAGGCCGCGCTCACCTTGCCCAGCACCACATCCCGCTCTCGAACTGGCGCCGAGAGCAGGAGCGGCGCCGTCAGGGGCTCGACCACGAGACGCATCGAGAGGAGTACCGCCAGGACCTCCGTAACGAAGGCGGCGTTGAGCAGAAAGATCTCGAGGACCTCGCCGGAGGGACGCCGCCCGGTGCCGATCGCCACAGCGTTGAGCTGTAGAGCGTCCAGGAAGAGAACGAATGCGGCGATCAGGGAACCCGCCGGGGTCCGGAACAGGGCGCCGAGCTCTCGGCGCGCGATGAGCCACGCGCTCACGACCCCTCCTCAAGACGCTGCAAGGCCTGCTCGAGCTCGCTCTGACGCGCCTCCAGCAGCAAGAGGTCCCAGCCCGCCTCGACGACCGCCCGCGCGACGCTCGGGCGCAGCTCGCCCTCGCCGCGCACCCAAGCTTCGACGGCGCCGCCCACGGCGCGCGTTCGCACCTCGGCGATCCCCGGCAGCGCCCGCAAGGTCGCCTCGAGAGACTCGGCGTCCGCCCGTGCGCGCACGACGAGCTCCCGTGGCGCGCCGACACGCTGCGCCAGCTCGTCCGGTGTCCCCTCGGCAGCCAGCCGCCCTTCGTGGAGCACCAGGAGCCGATCGCAGGTCTGGGTGAGCTCGCCAAGGTGATGCGAGCTGAGCACCACCGTGTGTTCACCGCGTAGATCCCTCAGAAGATCGCGCACCTCGACGATTTGAAGCGGGTCCAGACCCGAGATGGGTTCGTCGAGCACCAAGAGCGTAGGGTCGTGAACGATCGCCTGGGCGATCCCGACACGCTGCCGGTAGCCGTGCGAGAGCGTGCCGAGGGGCGCGTCGCGCACGTCGCCGAGACCGCAGCGGCGCAGGACCTCTTCGAGCCGGCGCGCCAGCGCGCGCGGCCTCATCCCTCGCAGGCGGCCCGCAAAACGCAGGAACGCCTCGACCCGCATGTCGTCGTAAATTGGTGGGCGATCCGGCAACAAGCCCACGAGGGCGCGGGCCCCAGGCGTCACCGCGTCCCGTCCTTCGATACGGATCCGTCCGATGGTCGGCCGCAGCAGGCCCGCGAGCATCCGCAGGGTGGTGGTCTTCCCCGCACCGTTCAGGCCGACGAGGCCGATCTGTTCGCCGGCCTCGATCGCGAGGTCGAGGTCGCGGACGGCCGCATGCACCCCGTACCACTTCGAGACGCCCGTCAGGACGATCATCGGCTCACCCGGGGTCGGTGGACCCGTAGCCCAACAGGAGCGCACGCACCGTGGCGTCGCGACCGGTGAGCGCTGCGCGCATCCGCGACTCGACCAGCACCGGCCCCACGTCCGGGCAATACACCGTGGCGATGACGCGGCCGTCCTCCCCGCCGACCTCTTCGACGCGGACGCACTCATCGAACTGCTGGCTCGGAGTCGCCACACGCTCATCGACGGAGGTGATGCGCGCAGTGCGCCCGCCGGGCGCTTCCCAGTGGGCGCCGACCTCGATCGGATCGCGCAGCAGCCAGGTGCCTGAGGCGGGCCTGTAGATGCCCTCGGGGCGCCGCTCGTAGACGACCGCCTCGCTCCGGTTGTTCTGGACCTCGAAGCGGTCCCCCTCGGCGGTCACGACCTGCGAGATGGCGAGCGTTGGCGGCTCCCCCAAGCCCGTGTCCACGTTGTAGGACCACACCAGCCCTCGCTGCAGCGGGTACAGGCGGCGGGCGGTGAGCGGTTCGCGAGCGGCGGGCGTGGAGGGACCGCCGCAGCCGACCAAGAGCAACAGAACGAGCAGCAAGCGCGTCATGGACACCATGCGTTGCGAGGCGTTGGACAAGAGGTTCACGAGAGCACGTACTTCCACGCCACCCAGCCAAAGAAAAGCAGGGAGAGCACGAGCGCGACGACTTGTGCGGGGTCCACCTGGACGCGGCGGAGGAGGTCGAGCGCCGGCCGGGCGACGTCCGGGTTGGGGTGATCCAGCAGAGGCGCGGTGAGCCGACGGACCTGAGCGTAGTCACCACGCTCGAAAGCGCGTTGGGCCAGGCGGAGCGCCTGGGTGGCGTCGGCCCCTTCCGCCGGCGCGGCATCGACCTGGGCGCTCTGGGTGCCGTCGTCGCTCATCGCGGCCGCAGCATAGCAGCCGCTCGAGAGCCGGAACCGCCGCGCGCTCCAACATTCCGTGGTCACGAATTGCGCTCGTCGGAGGAGCCCTGTATCCAGCACCCATGGCCACCGTTCTGGTCGTGGACGACGACCCGGAAATCCGCCGAATGATCGGACGGCTGCTCGAACACGAGGGCTTCCAGATACGGAGTGCCGGGGACGGCGAAGAGGCTCTGCGGCTCTGCCAAGCGCACCTTCCCGATGCCATCGTCGCCGACCTGATGATGCCGCGACTCGACGGCGAAGCATTCCTGATGGAGCTGTCGGAAAGATACCCGGATCACCGCATACCGGTCGTGCTCCTGACCGCGAGCGCGCTCCGCAAGGAGGTCGCCGGGCGGCTCGGGGTGGCCGCGTCGTTGGCCAAGCCCTTCGACACGACGCAGCTCGTGGACCTGATGCTCGAGCTCACCGCCCGCTAACAGCCCGGCCCACTCCCTCTCGGTTTGCCTCACGCCCGGGAGCACGACCCTGCGCGGCGCATCACCCCTCGAGAATCTTCGGGCGGTGCTCACCCGGCCGCACCCATGGCCCCCGCGACCGCGACACCGTCCGCCTT
>JALVDI010000267.1 GCA_027009115.1 Polyangiaceae bacterium
CCCGTCCCGCTCGATGACCGCGAAGCGTTCGGCGACGGAGCCCCTGAAGCGATGTTGGCGCACCTCGCCGAGGCGCAGGCCTGCCTGCTCCGAGAGGACCCATTCGAGGCGATCGAGGGCGGCGGCGAGCTCCGGTGGGCCCCGTTCTCCTTGGGGCGTCCAGGATACCCCCACGTAGAAGACGTCGAGGTCGAGGGTCCGGCCGGGAGGGCGGCCGCGAAACGTGACGCGCTCGGCGGCGAAACGTCGGTCGAAGATCGCCACGAGACCGTCGCCCACCGGGCCGTCTCCGCTCGGCACCCAAAGCGCTGGGGCGCCGCCTTCGACGGTGAAGACGGGGTTGCGAGAGCCTCCACGGTGGGACGAGTCGAAGAGCAGGCCCGAGTCGTCCTCGAGGCCGATCCATCGCGGCGTGCACGCTGTCCGTAGGACGTGCAGCGCGTCCCCGGGCGGCAGCGCCCAGCGGCGCCCCGCTCCCGGAGTGCGCTCGGCCTCGACCTCGGCGGTCACGACGGGCACGCACAGGTGAGCGCGCTGCATCCCTTCGCCGGCGTGCACCCAGGTCGTCGCGCAGCGCTCGCCCGCGCCGCAGTCGTCGTCACGCAGGCAGGGCGCTCGGCAGGTGCCCGCGATCGCGCATAGTGCGTTGCCGCAGTCGGCCGCCTCGGCGCAGCGCCCGCCGAGGGGCGAAGCTTCGGCGCAGCCGAGCTCGGCCTCGGACCCGTCCTCTCCCTCCCTTGTGCGAGCGCAGGCTCCCGGGCACTCGTGGTTTGCAGCGCATTCGCCCGGAGGACGCGGCCGGGGTCTGGCGCAGTCGGGGTCGTGCTTTGCGCAGGCGATGAGGAGGATCAGCCAAAGCAGGCGCACCTCCGCAGCGTAGCAGCCCGTCCCCCATCCCTCTCGCGCCTCACCGCCCTGCGCGGCGCACCGCGTCAAAGAACATCCGGATCGCCTTGCCCGGCCGCGTCGCACAGGCGCGCGATCCATCCCGCTCGGTACGGGGCGGCCCGTAGCCCGCAGCTCGGGGCGGGTGGGGGCTTGCCGCGATGCGTCATGGGTCAGTGCAGTGGCCGCGCTCCGCCCTCGGTGGGCTTCTGGTATCCTCGCCGCCCGGCGAAGCGAGGGGGTTTCATGGATAGCGAAGACCTCGGGGCGAGCGCCTCGACGAAGGAGCCGCCAGTGAACGACGAAGAGTTCGTGCAGGCCGCGTCGGCCGTTCGTGAGGACGCGGGTGATTTCGGCGCGTGGGACGCGCTCGAGGAGTTCGCGGCCGTCAGCCAGAGCCCGGACGTCGTCGCGGAGCTTTACCGCGAGGTGCTCGCCGGGGAGCTGCCGGGGGACATCGCGTCGGACCTGGGGCAGCGCGCGGTGCAGTTCCACGAGGAGTGGTACCGCGAAGACTCGCCGCTCCTCGTCGAGGTGCTTCAGCGCGTGTTGGAGTTGGATCCGACCGCCGGCGAGTGGGCGTTCCAGCGGCTCACGGTCGTCTACACGGTCGCGGAGCGCTGGGAGGATCTCTTGGGGCTCTACGATCGCGAGATCGCGCGCGCCGTCGACGCCTTCCGGAAGGCGACGCTCCTGGAAGAGGCGGCCCAGACCGCCAAGGATTTCGCCGGCGCTCCGGACCGCGCCATCGATTACATGCTGGCGCTGCTTCCCCTTCGCCGCAGCGACAAGCAGCTCGTGTCGAGCCTGGAGCGCTTGCTGGAGAAGCAAGAGCGTTGGAGTGACCTCGTCGAGGTCTGGCGCGATCAACTCGACCTCCAGCGGCCTGACGAGGCGAGGCGCACAAGACTGAAGATCGCGGAGGTGTTCTTCGAGCAGCTCGCGCGCCCCGGAGACGCCGTCGCGGAGCTGCGGGATCTTCTCGCCGATCCCGAGGTCGAGGCGGAGGGGCCCCTGGCGATGCTCGAACGCGTCGCGGCGGACGAGAGCGTGCCGGCCGAGGCGCGTCGCGAGGCGCTCAGCCTCTTGCGCGAGCGCTACGACGCCGAGGATCGCACCACCGCCGTCATCGCCACCCTCGGAACGGCGCTCTCCCTCGCCGACACCGACGAGAAGATCGCGCTGCACCGGGACGCCGCGGCCCGACTCCGCGCCCGCGGCGAGCTCGGCCAGGTCTTGGAACATCTCGGCCAGGTCCTGGCTCTTGCACCGGACGACGAGGATACCCTCGCCACCCTCCGCGAGGTCGCCCAGGAGGCCGGAGAGCCCCGGCGCCTCGTCGAGATCCTCGTGCAGAGCGCCGACGCCGACGAGCGGATCGCGGCGCGCGCGTCGCTTCGTCTCGAGGCCGCCGAGCGACTCATCGAGCTCGGCGACACGGAGGCGGCCATCACCCAGCTGCAGCTCGTCGCCAACGATTCGACTGTCGCCGACGAGCCCGCCCTCGCCGCCGCCCGTCTCTTGGTGGAGGAGCTCGGGCGAGCGGAGCGTCGTGAGGAGCAGCTCGACGCCCTCGAGCGGGTCGCCGCGCTCGAACGCGCACCGGGTCGCCGCCGCGAGCTTCTCGGTCGTGCCGCGCGCCTCGCCAGCGATCTCCATCAGCCCGATCGGGCGATCGCGCTGTGGGAGCGTCGCCTCGCCGAGGACCCGCGAGACCCCGAAGCCCTCGCGGAGAGCATCGCGCTCCTCGAGCGGGAGGAACGCTGGCGGGATCTGGTCGCCGCGCTCCGGCGCCGGACGGATGTGGTCCCGGCGCCGTGGCAGCGTCGGGCGGATCTCATCCGCGTCGCCCAGGTGCAGGCCGAATCCCTCGGGTTGCCGGCGGACGCCATCGCGACCTGGAACGAGGTCGCGTCGACCTACGGCGAAGACGCGCAGGTCGTCGACGCCCTCGCCGATCTTTACGAGCGAACCGAGCGCTTCGACGAGATGGCTTCCGTGCTCCGACGTGCCAGCGAGCGCGAGGGGGCGCACCTGGCGGACATCCGTGCGCGCCTCGGCGCCGTCTACGGCATGCGTTTGGGCCGCGCGCGGGAAGGCCTGGGGTCGCTGCGTCGTGCTCTGGATGCGGACCCGGATCACGAGGGCGCGCGCGCTGGGCTCGCCGAGCTCTGCCAGAGCGAGGACCCGCAGGTGCGGGCCGAGGCCGTTGAGGCGCTGGCGAGGTCCTACGCCCAGTGCGATGCGTGGGAGCCGCAGCTGGCGTTGCTCGACGAGCGGCTCGCCGCCGCTCCCGACGACCGTCGCCGAGCCGCGCTGCTTCGCGAGGCGGCGCGCATCCAGGAGGAGCGCTCGGGTGCGCCACTCCCCGCGCTGGCGTCCTGGCTTCGGGCGCTCGCTCTCGAGCCCGACGACGTGGAGACCGAGGCGGCCGCGCTTCGCCTCGCGGAGACAGTCGACGCCCCCGAGGGCTGGCAGAGGCTCGCCGACGGACTCGCGGCGGCGGCCGAGCGCGCCGCGCCGGGGCGGACGGCGGCCCTTCGTCGGCGCGAAGCCCGCATCCGTCGCGATCGGCTGGACGACGACGGCGCCGCGTTGG
>JALVDI010000268.1 GCA_027009115.1 Polyangiaceae bacterium
CGTTTGCTGCGCCCAGGGCGTCGAGGGTCACGCGTTGTTCGTCGAAGAGGGTGCTTTCGATTGCCATGTCAGCTTCCTCGGTAGGTGCTGTAGCCGAAGGGGTTGAGGAGGAGGGGCACGTGGTAGTGCTCGTCGGTCGCGGTGATCGTGAAGACGACAGGGATGTGTGGGTAGAAGCCCGAGCGGCCGCTCGCCTGCAGATACTCGCCTACGAAGAACGTGAGGCGGTAGGTGCCGGCCTGGAGGCTGCCCGGCGCGAGCAGCGTGCCGATGCGGCCGTCGTCGTCGGTGACCCCGCGGGCGAGCTCGATGGCGGCGTCGCCTTCGAGACGTTCGAGGGTGATGGTGACCCCGGCGGCGGGGCGGCCGATGGCCGTGTCGAGGACGTGGGTCGTGATGGGGCTCGTGCTCATGCCAGCTTCTCCAGGCGCAGGTGCATGATCTTGGCTTGCTCTGCTGCGGCGATCCGTAGCTCGTCTTCAGGAGTGTTGTGCAGCCGCTGGCGGAGCAGCGCCAGCATCTCGGCGGCGGTCTTGCCGGTCGCGCAGACGATGAAGAGGAAGCCGAAGCGCTCCTCGTAGGCGAGGTTGCCGTCTCGGAGGGCTTCGAGGGTCGCCTCGTCCGCTTCGTGGATGCCTTCCTGCTCGCGGCGCGACCAGCCGAGGTCTCCCTTGCCCGCGAACTTCTCGCGGAGGGCGTCGAGGTCGGCGCCGATGCGGGGGTGGTGCGAGAAGGCCTCGAGGACGTCGTCGCGTCCCATCGTGGCCCACACCTCGTCGGCTGCCCGATGCAGCGCCGGGTCGCTGCCGAAGGGGCGCCGGGCGAGCATGCCCTCGACCCAGCGTGTCGCGCCACAGCAGCGGGTGAGCGCCGCCCGGGCCTCCGCTTCGTCCATGGCGTCGAGTCGTGCCGCGCTCATGGCCGCCGCCCGTAGAGCCGAAGGCGGCTGACGCCCCCGTCCGGGAAGATCCAAAGCCGGGCATGGGTCGCGCGGCCCGCGGCGATCAGCTCCTCGCGGAAGAAGTGGCGCTCGTCGGCACAGAGCTTCTGTTCGGGGAGAGCGCGGGTCCAGCCATCGCTCGCGAGCAGATCCGTGATGGAGGCTCCGGGAGCGTCGATCACGTCGAGGGCGCAGCGGTCGGGGAAGTTGCCCTTGAAGTGGTGGGTGTCGACCTCGACGAGGGTGAGCTCGCCGGGCGCGCCGAGCCTCAGGAGGATCCAATCGGGGCGTGCGTCGAAAGGACGCCCCTGACGGCGTCGCGTCTCCCAACCGCCTCCCATGTTCTCGGCGCGGCCGGGCGCGATGAGGTTGTTCATGGGGCCGAAGAAGGCGTCGCTGCACGCGAGGGCCAGGCCCCCGTGGCGGAGCGCGGCCAGGTCGAACTCCCCGGGCCGCGTCGGCGCGCCATCATCCGTCTCGGTCGCCCAATCCGGCGCCACCTCTCCGAAGACCCGCAGCCGCGCGACGCCGCCATCGGGAAAGAGGTTGAGACGCACATGGGTCGCAACCGGCGCCTCGGCGCAGACGAAGAGGTTGCTCGAGCCCGGGCGGATGGGCGCTTGCGCCACGATCTCGGTCCAGACGGCGGCGTCGAGTCCATCGGCTGGGGCGTCGGTGGCCTCGACGCTCGCGAACGGAGGTTGGTTGCCGAGGAAGTGCGCGGTGTCGATGTCGATGGCCCGCGGACGACCGCGGACGCCGAGCCTCAGAACGCACCAGTCGTGGCCCGGTTCGCGCTTTCGCCGGCTCTCCCAGCCGTCCATCCATTTGCCGCGCTCGGTGAATTCCTCGGGCAAGAACACCGGCGGGGCGTCCTTGACGAGGTTGCTCATGCTCGCGAAGAAGTCGTCGCTGCAAGCGAGGGCGCGCGCGCCGAGGGACTCGCTCGCCAGGTTCACGAGGCCGTGGAAGCGGGGGCTGGTCGGGTCGTTCATGAGGGCTTTCGATGGAGCAGGGGCCGGCCTCGGGGCGCCTCGAAGGCACCGCCTTCGTAGACCTTGCGTCCCCTCAGCCAGGTTGCGAGGACCTCGCCGCGGAGCTCCCGCCCCAGGTACGGCGAGATGGGGTGACGGAAGTAGAGGCGCTCGGGCGCGACGGGGAAGGGCGCGTCGGGATCCCACGCAAAGAAGTCGGCGTCCATGCCCGGTGCGATCGCGCCTTTGCGATCGTCGATGCCGGCGAAGCGAGCGGGGGCGGCACTCATCCACGCCGCCAGACGCTCGATGGGCACGCCGCGCTGCTGCGCTTCGGTCCAGACGCTCGACAGGCCGAGGGAGAGCGACGCGATGCCGCCCCAGGCGCCGCAGAAGTCGCCTGTCGCGAGCTTCTTGAGGCCGGGCGTGCAGGGCGAGTGGTCGCTGATCACGAGGTCGATCACGCCTTCGCCCAGGGCCGCCCAGAGCGCCTCGCGGTTCGCTTCCTCGCGGATCGGAGGCGCGCACTTGAACCGTGTGTCGCCGTCCGGGACGCCCTCGGCGCTCAAGCACAGATAGTGCGGGCAGGTCTCGACGGTGAGGGGGAGCCCTTCGGCGCGAGCGTCGCGCAGCATGGGGACCGCGCTCGCCGATGAGAGGTGGACGATGTGAACGGCGCAGCCGGTCTCCCGGCAGAGTTCGATGAGCAGGGCGATCGCCGCGTCCTCCCACTGCCGCGGCCGCGACGCGAGCCAGGCGTCGTAGCTCGTCGCGCCGGGCGGACACGGCGGCGCGTCGAGCTCGAGCTCCGCGTGGGCGAGCAGCGGGATGCCGGCCTCGGCCATAATGGGCATCGCTTGCCGAAGGTCCTCGGCGGTCGCGCGCGGGAAGTCGTCGATGCCCGAGTGGCAGAGGAAGGCCTTGGCGCCGAGCACCCCTGCCCGCGCGAGCCGTGGCAGCTCGTGTGTGTTCTTCGGCACGACCCCGCCCCAAAACGCGGCGTCGACGTGCAGACGCCCTTCGGTTGCCTCCAGCTTCCGCTCGAAGGCGGCGAGGGTCGTCGTGACCGGTCGGCAATTCAGCGGCATGTCCACGACCGTGGTCACGCCGCCGGCGGCCGCGGCGCGCGTGGCCGTCTCGAAGCCTTCCCACTCCGTGCGACCCGGCTCGTTCATGTGGACGTGGCAGTCGACGAGGCCGGGGAAGAGCACCGCGTCGCCGACGTCGTCGATCGGGAGCCCCTCGGGCGCAACGTCGGTGACCGCCGCGACGGTCTCGCCCTCGACGATCACCGTCGCCGGACGCAGCCCTTCGGGCGTGAGAACACGACGGCCGCGAACTCCGCGTCTCATTCCGTCGGGGCTCCCTGGTGGAACCAGGCCCCGAGGACGTCGCGCTCCTCTTCGGTGATGTGCGTCAGATTGCCCAAGGGCATCACGCGCGTGACGACGACCTGGGTGTTGATCCGCTGCGCCATCGAGGCGATCTGCTGGGGGGTGTCGAACATCACGCCCTTGGGGGCCGTGGCGAAACCTTCGAAGGTTGGCGTCGCCGAATGGCACTGGACGCAGCGCGCTTCGAGGATCGCGCGCACCTCGGCGAATTCGACGGGGCGATGGTCGTCGTAGGACTTGGGCATCGTCACGAAGGCCATGGCCACCATGCCGGCGGCGGCGATGGGGAGCAGGTAGGCGTTCTTTCGGCCTTGGCCGCGCAGGTTGAACCAGTGCCGCGTCAGCGCGCCGGCCAGGGAGATGCCCGCGAGGATGGCCCAGTTCCACTTGTGCCCGTAGGTCATCGGGTAGTGGTTGCTCACCATGATGAACAGCACGGGCAGCGTGAAGTAGTTGTTGTGCAGCGATCGCTGAGCGGCTTCGAGGCCCTTGGCGGCTTCCGGCTCCTCTCCACGGGTCATCGCGTCGACCATCACCCGCTGGTTGGGGATGATGACGAAGAAGACGTTCGCTGCCATGATCGTCCCGATGAGCGCGCCCATGTGGATGTAGGCCGCGCGGCTGCCAAAGAGGTGAACCAGGCCGTAGGCCAGGGCGGTCATGAGCACGAAGCCCAAGATGGCGAAGGGCACGGGCTTCTTGCCCAGAGGCGACTTGCAGAGGAAGTGGTAGGTGAGCCAGCCGCCCGCCAGTACGCTCACGCCGATGGCGACCGCCTGCCAGCCTTCGAGGGGATAGACGCCTCGATCGACGACCATCGTGTCGGCGTGGAGATAGTAGGCGACGCCGAGGAGCGAGAAGCCGCTGATCCACGTGAAGTAGGCTTCCCACTTGAACCAGTGAAGGATCTTCGGGAGCTTCGGCGGGGCCACGCGGTACTTCACGACGCGGTAGAAGTGACCTCCGTGCACGGACCAGAGGTCGCCTGCGACACCCTCCTCGGGCACCTCCATCGGTCGGATGTGGTTGTTGAGCCAGTTGAAGTAAAACGATGTCCCGATCCAGGCGGCGCCGGTGACGATGTGGACCCAGCGCAGGGTCAGCTCGATCCAGTCGGTCAGGTTGTCGAACATCGAAGCACTCCGTGCGCCTCACGCCTCGGAGCACGCTCCTGCGCGGCGCATCGCGTCTCAAAAGTCTTCAAGATTTCCTCGTTGCGCCGCATTACGCCGGGGCATTCTCGCGACCGCGGCCCGGCACGGTCGGTACTTGAACCGACTGTTAAGCAAGTTTCCTCGCGCGGTTCAAGCCGTGCCGAGTGAGCGGCGGATGCGCCTGGCGGCCTCTTCGGGGGGAAGCGTGACCAGGGCGCTCTCGCTGCTCTGCTCGTAGCCGGCGCTCGCTCCTCCGCGGGGCAGGATCTCGAGGGTCCAGAAGGCCCCTGGATGGTCGCGCTGGACCGCCGGCGGCTGGCGCCAGACGAGGTTGTACGACGACCGACCGAGGTCCAGCACTGCCGGTAGCGTCTCTCCGAGCAGATCGGCCAGGGCGTCGAGGCGCGCAGGGTCCAGTTGGGAGAACGCGCCCCGGTCCCGTGGCACGATCCAAGTCTCGCCGTCCAGCCGAGGCGCGATGGGGCAGAGCACGACGAACGCGGGGGTGGTCCGGACCACGCGCCGGCCGTCCGCGAGCTCGTTCGCGAGGACCCCTTGCAGGAGCGACAGGCCGTGCTCTGTGTAGAACCGTTCGGCCCTTTGCCACCGGCGCTGGACTGCTTCGGCGATGTGTTCGGTGGCCAGGACCTGGGCGTGGGGGTGCGGTTGGCTCGAGCCGGCCCGGAGCCCGCGGTTGCGGAAGAGGTGGACGTAGCCGGCGCTCTGTTCGAGGGCGGCGACGCGGTCGCGGTAAGCGCGCAAGACGAGCCGCCGCACGGAGGCCGCGAGGGTCGGCAGGTCCCGGTCGTGGTCGCGCCCCTCGACGATCACTTCGTGCGCGCCCCGTGCGCCTTTGCCGTCCGCGTCGTCCGGAGCGTCGGGGCGGACCGCGGGGTAACGGTTCGCGAGCGTTCGGACCTGCCAGGGGGCGTCCGTCGGAAGCACGGCGAGGGTGATTCCGCTCGCCTCGTTGCCTGGGCAAAACGGGCACGGTCCGGCAGGCGTGGGGAGGCGGTCCTCGTGGCCGGTAGGTTTGCCGGCACGCCCCGGCGAGAGGAGCACGTGCTCGCCGGTGAAAGGATCGAAGCGGAACGTCGGGCCCACCGTCGCGTCGCTCCTTCAGATGAGCTTTTTCTTCTGCACTTTGCCCATGGCGTTGCGCGGCAGTCCGTCCACCATGCGCACCTCTCGCGGGCGTTTGTGCGGCGTGAGCTCGCTCGCCACCCGGTCGATGAGTGCCTGCGCCGGCGGCGGCGTCGAAGGATCGCGGGGTACCACGAAGGCGACGATGCGCTGGCCGAGATCGTCATCGGGCACGCCGACGACGGCGACCTCCCGGACCTGAGGGTGTTCGAGGAGGACGGCCTCGATCTCGCCGGCGCCGACCTTGTAGCCGCCGGTCTTGATCAGATCGACGGAGCGTCGGCCGACGATCCGGAGGTGGCCGTCGGGCGTACGGGTGGCGAGGTCGCCGGTGTAGAACCAGCCCTCGATGTCGCGCACGGCGGCTGTGGCCTCCGGGCGGTTCAGGTAGCCGCTGAAGACACTCGGGCCGCGGACGGCGATCTCGCCGAGGGTCGCGTCGTCATCGCTCGCGAGCGGCCGCCGTTCGTCGTCCACCAAGCGCAGCTCGACGCCAGGCAGGGGCGGTCCGACATAGCCCGGCCGCGGGGGCTCGTAGGCCGGCACGGCGCAGTTGATCAAGGTCTCGGTGAGACCGTAGCGCTCGTGAATTCCGCGGCCCGTGAGCGCCTCCATGCGCCGGTGCTCCCGGACCGGAAGGCCCGCTGAGCCGCTGATGAGCAGCCGAGGGCCCGCGAGCGCCCGTGCGATCTCTGGGTCCTGTTCGGCGGCATCGAGGAGGCGGTGGATCATGGTGGGGACGTTGAACGAGACGGTGGCCTCGCCTTGCAACGCGGCGGCGATCCGAGCTGGCTCGAACTTCCCAAAGGCCCGCAGCGCACCGCCCACCCGGAGGCTCCCGAGAGCGCCAAGGACCAGCCCGTGCACATGAAAGATCGGCAGCGCGTGGACGACCGTGTCCGCGTCGGTCCAGCGCCAGCGCTCCGCCAAGGCGTCGATGTTCGCGGCGACCGCTCGCGCCGGGATCACGGCTCCTTTGGGTGCGCCGGTGGTGCCGCTGGTGTACAGGAGGAGGGCGGGATCGTCGTCGACCTCGCGGCGCGGTGGGCTTGCCTGCTCCATCGTTACGAGGTGTGCCTTCGGAGTGCGCGCCCGCACGGCGTCGAGATCGGCGGCGAAGACGGCCTCGGGCTGGGCGTCGTCGAGGATGTGCCGCAGCTCGCGGGCGCCGAGCTTCGGGTTCAGGGGCACGGTGACGTAGCCGCCCAGGAGCTGGCCGACCGTCGCGACGAACGTGCGGATCGAGGGTTGGGCCCACACGGCCACGCGCGCTCCGGGGGCGATGCCCATGGCGGCGAGGCGCGCGGCGTGTCCGCCGGCGGCGCGGGCGAGCTCGGCGTAGCTCAGGGCGCCGTCGTCGGCCTGGAGTGCGCGGCGATCGTCGGCGAAGGCGAGGCGCGGAAAGAGGAGGCCCATCGTGGGGCGCGAGGGTACCTCGCCCGGGCCGCGGCTCGGGGCGAAAACCGGCGGCGGTGTGGGGATCACGGCGTGGGTCAGAGCTCGGCGTGGGTCAGAGCTCGGCGGCGTTCGAGCGCCACTGCCGGAGCCGCTTGAGGCCGATGCCGAGGGCGGCGTGCAGGCGCGCCAGGTCGGCCTCGGACCAGGCGGCGACCTGCGCCACCGCGACGACTCCCGCCGAGCGGAGCTTCTTGGCCGAGGCGGGACCGATGCCGCGGATGTCCGTCAGGGAGGGCTCGGTCCTCGCGTCGGTCGAAGGCGCGGCGGGCCCGAGACTGGCGAGCTCTTCTCGCGCGGCCGCGAGGGCGGCCTTCAGCTCTTGACGCTGGGCCTCTCCTTGCTCGCGTAGCTCGAGGCGGAGCGCTTCGGCTTCGAGGGCGGCGCGTTCCCGGAGGGTATGGAGCTCTTGGTAGAGCCCGTCGATGCGTGGGGTGAGGCTCTCCTCGCTTCGTTGCAGCGCCGCGCGGACCTCGTCGAGCGTCGCCCTCAGCTCGTCGCGGTCGGCCCGCAGCTGCGCGACCTCTTCGCTCAGGCGGGCGAGCTCCTCCCGAAGCTCGGCCAGGCGGTCGCCCTCGTGCAGCTCTTCGAGGCGCTGGTTCAGCAGCACCGCCCGCGCTTCGAGCGCTTCGACGGATCGCTGGGCCCTGGCGTCGAGGCGCGCGATCTTTCCTTCGAGGGTTTCGCTGCGCCGGTCGACGTCTCGCCGGAGGACTGCCAGCTCGTCTTCCAAAAAGCGCAGCCGTGCCTGCTGGGCTGCGGCGCTGAGAGCGGCGGTGGCGCTGGCGGAGCGCGCTGAGCGCGCCCCGGGGACGGTGACCTTCGGGGGCGGGGACGAACGCAGCGGCGGAGGAGAGGAGCGAAGCGGGGGGCGCTTGGCGGCGCTCGATTCCCTGGTTGAGGCCGCTCCGGTTCGGGGGGGCGAGGGGCTCGCGCCGGCGGGGTCGGTCGCTTCCGGGCACGGGCGAGGCGCGGCCGCCGGCTCATCGACCGGCTCGGCGCGGCGCAGGCGTCGGGTCGCCTTGGGGGGCGGTTTGGCCAAGGCGGTCGGAGGAGGACGCTCGGTGGGCGCATAGGCGGCGGGGGGGGCCGCCGGGAGTGCCTTTGGGGGAGCGTCGACTTGGGGGGGCGCGAGCGAGCGTCCGAGGCGCGCGGGACGCTTCGGCGCGCGGAGCGCTGCGGCGACGGGCGGGGGCGCGCTGGGCCGGGCGAGGGGAGGGGGCGCGCTGGGCCGGGCGAGGGGAGGGGGCGCGCTGGGCCGGGCGAGGGGAGGAGGCGCGCTGGGCGGCTCCGGCGGCAGGGTGGGCTTCGTCGAGGTCGCAGGTTCCAGCGCCCGCTGGCTCGGCAGGGGTGGCGGTCCGCGGCGCTTCAGCGCCGGCGGCGTGTCGCGCTCCACGTCGACGGCGTCGAGGGGCAGCTCTTCGGTCGGGGGCTCGTCTCCGCGCCGTTCGCTCATGTGCGGTGACGATAGCGGAAAGTGGCGGTCCAGGGGCAGGGCTGGGTGCGTCATCGGCGCCGGCTTCGACCCTGGGGGCCTGGGGCGCCTTGGCTGCTACCCTGCGCCTGTGATCCTGAGCGTCTACGAGCACACCCTCCGATCTTCCGCGGGCGACCGGACCGCCCTGGTGGTCACCCCCCAGACGCGCGTCCGGGTCGGTCGGGCACGGCTGCAGGAGCTGCGGCGCGGGCGGGGCGGAGGGAGCGAGCTCGATCGCGAGCTGCTCGACCATGTGCGACGGCACGGCGGCGAGGACAAGTTCGTCGTGGTTCGCGGGCGTTCGCCTTCCGGCGCGGGTTCGTGGCGCTTCGCGGAGGGCCTGAGCGAGGAAGAGCGCCGGGAGCTCGGCTATCGGCTCGTGGCCGATGAGCTGCCGACTTATCGGCGGCTCGTCGCGGCAGGCGTCTTCGCGTTGGTCCACGTCGAGTGGGGTCACGACGAGGCGCGGGCCTACCGGCACGGGGTCGAGCGTCTCCTGTCGGAGCTCGAGGGGTCGTCGGTCCCGGAAGTCGGCGCGGAGCCCGCGCAGGTGGCCATCGCGCGGGCCGATCGTTTCCTCCTGCGCAACCTCACCCACTACTACGAAGATGGCTTCGAGGAGGTCGTGCGCTCCGTGCTCCTCGCGCACCTCGCCCAGTTCGAGGAGCGCATCCCTCATTTTCGCGCGATGATCGCGGCGCTGCCGCCCGAGGCCATCGCCTAGGCCACCCGCCTTCGTACGGGCACGCCGGTTGCTTGTTGCTCGGGGACCACCCGGAGAGGACCTCACGATGACACGAACTGACACAGCGATCTGGGCGGCTTTGCTCGGCTCCCTGGCCGCCTTCGTCCCGGGCTGCTTCGACGACCACGCCGTGGAGCCGGACGGGGGCGGGGTGGATGGCGGCCGCGCGGACGGCGGTGGCACGGACGGGGGTGAGCCCGACGGCGACGTGGACGCGGGCGCGCACGTCACCTGCGTGCGGCTGGCCAACGTGCCCGATCTCGGGCGCTGCTGTCTCGAGGAGCGGCCGCTCGGGGGCACGGGGAGCTGCGAGGCGCTCGGGACCAATTGGCACCCGGGGCGCTGCAGCGACTACCCGGTTTGTCCGGTCTCGGAACCCTGCGAGAGTCTTCCCCTCGATGCGTGCATCTCGGCCGCAGGGTGCGTGCCGGTGTTCGACAACGCTTGCTGCCCTTCCTGCGGCATGGTGGGACCCTGCGCCGACTGCACCGACTGGCGCTTCGAGCGCTGCGTGAGCCAGGAGGTCGCCTGCGATCCGGCGGCCGACTTCTGTTGGAGCCCCATCGACGGCGCGTGCGAGGGGCGAGCGCCCGACTGCCGCGGCGTGGCGCCCACGAGTGAACGAAGCTGCGCGGTGCCGGGCTGCATCGTCCAGCAGAGCCCGCCCTGCGACGACTGCATTCCGACCCGAACCTGCGTGCCGCACCGCGGCCTCGACAGCTGCCAGGCGGTCTGTTTGGAAGTCCCCGTCGACTGCGGCGAGGGTTGGGTCCCCGAGGCGTCGGGCGGCTGTTTTACGGGAAGCTGCATTCCCGAAGAGGCCTGTGTAGATCCTCGCGGGGTCTGAACGAGTGCCAGCGCTCCTTGGAGCCGCGCGCCTCTCGCGCCCTCGCGGTTGGCTCCGAAGGTCTTGGGTGTGGCCGCTCAACGGAGGGTTTCTTCAGGCCCACAAATAGGTTCGCGCCACCCGGTGGCTAACTCCGGGTGGCGCGAACAGGAAGAGTATCTTTTTCTGGCTCTGAGTCGTTACCTCCGGAACGTGGTTGGGTGTCGAAGAGGGGCCTCGCTTCGGTGTCCCACCCTCTCGGGTGGGCCGCGATCACCGTGACGTGGTCCTCCTCAACATTTCGTCGGCGGCCTCGATGACCTTCTGGTTCACTTCGTAGGCGCGCTGGCTGGTGATGAGGTCGAGCATCTCCGTGACGACCTCGACGTTCGATCCCTCCAAGAAGCCCTGGGCGACCGTCCCCATCCCTTCTTGGCCGGGGTTGGCGACGACGGGCTGTCCGCTCGCCGTCGTCGGCTTGAACATGCTGCGGCCGATGGCCTCGAGGCCCGCGGGGTTCGAAAAATTGGCCAGCTGGATCTGCCCGACCTCTTGCGCTTGGGACTGGCCCGCGGTCGTGACGCTCACCAGTCCATCCGGTGAGATCGTCACGCTGGTCGCGTCGGTAGGGATCGTGATCTGCGGCTCGATGGGGTAGCCGTCCACCGTGACGAGCTGGCCCTGGGCGTCTGTGTGCAGGTTGCCGGCCCGGGTGTATGCGACGGTGCCGTCCGGTTGGGTCACCTGAAAGAAGCCGGCGCCCTCGATGGCGAGGTCGAGGGGGCCTTCGGTCTGTTGGAGGCTGCCCTGCTGGTGGATGTGGGTGGTCGACACGGTCCGTGTGCCGTGTCCGATCTGGACACCCGTCGGGAGCGTGCCGCCGTTGGCGGTCTGGCCTCCTGGGCGGCGGACCTGCTGGTAGAGCAGGTCTTGGAACTCGGCGCGTGCCCTTCGGAACCCGCTCGTGTTGACGTTCGCCATGTTGTTGGCCGTGACGTCGATGCGCGTCTGCTGGGCGACCATGCCCGTGGCTGCGGTGTTGAGTGCTTTCAGCATATCCGTGTCCTCTATTGCTTCTGCGTCAGCGGCCGCGCGCGCCGAGGTCGCGAGCGGTTCGTTCGTCCAGTGCCTGAAACGTGTCGATGACCTTCTGAAACGCCTCGAAGCTCCGGGTCACCGTGATGAGCTCGTTCATTCCAGCGACGGCGTTGACGTTCGCCATCTCGAGGTAGCCCTGGCGCACGCGGGCGTCCGCGGGCTCGGCGCCCTGGCCGCCGACGTAGAGCGTCAGACCTTCTTTCCGGGGCTGCTCGCTGAAGCGCGTCAGGCGGATGCGCCCGATCGGACGTTCGTTGGCGTAGACCGTGCCGTCGTCCGCCACGCGGATCGAGCTTGCGTCGGGGGGCAGCCGAAGGGTCGGTGGCGGCCCGTCGCCCTCCTGGACTCCGAGGAGCGGGTGACCGTCGGCGGTGACGATGAGCCCGTCGGCATTCGTCACGAACGCGCCGGCGCGCGTGAAGCGTTCGCCGCTCGGCGTCTGGACCGAAAACCAACCGTCGCCTTCGAGGGCCAGGTCGAGAGGGTTGCCCGTCTGTTGGAGCGCCCCGGCGCGGTGATCCGTCACCATTTCCGCCGTCTCCACGAAGCGTACGGCGTCCGGCGCGGGTCCATCGGTGCCCGCCTGGGACAGAGCCTGCTCGAAGACCAGTCGGTCTGCCCGGAAGCCGGCGGTGTTGGCGTTCGCGACGTTGTTCGCCGTGACGTCCAATGAGCGCTGCTGGGCCACGGCGCCGCTGAGAGCTGCCCAGATACCGTCCGACATCAGCTCGCCCTCTTCATCTTCTTGCCGCGCTTGCGTTTGGTTTTCGGGCGCGCGGGGAGTCCCAGCTCTGCCCGGATACGCACCGAGGCCTCCCCGAGGATCTGACAGACGCGCCCTTCGGTGACGCCCAGGACCAGGCCGATCTCGGCCTGCGTGCATTGCTCCTGGTAGTAGAGCGCGAGCACCTTCTGGGTGCGCTCCGGAAGCTTCCGGATCGCCGCGGCGAGCAAGCGTTTCTGCTCGCGCACTTCGGCGATGTCGT
>JALVDI010000269.1 GCA_027009115.1 Polyangiaceae bacterium
CGGAGGAGCGGGCGCCCGCGGGCGCTGGTGGCTAGGGAGCTGGCCACCGGTGTGGGCGCGGCTGCGCGGTGCCTGGTGTGCCTCGTAAATCTTGCGTGGCCTCTTCATGAGCAGGGCTGCGATGGGCGGTGCCGCACGCGGGGGCTGCGGGTTTCTTGACCGCACCGAGGACGGCGTGCGACCTCCGTCGAGCCATGATGGGAGCCCGGATCACCGACGCTGTGACGTACTTCAAGCAGCGCAACGAGAGCCGCGGCGCGGTCCGCCTCGTGCGGCAGCGACCGCCCGACCGCTTTCGTTGGCGCAAGGCGGTCAGCAGCCTCTCCTCGCGGGCCGGCAAGCTCCGAGGGCGCGAGCGGATGGTGATCGAGGAGCCCGTGCGTGAGGTGGTCATGGACGTCGAGGATGGCATCCTCCGCCGAGAGGTGGTCCTCGATGCCCGTCGATGGAACGTCGATTTGGACCGTGGCGAGGTCCTTCCCAGGCACCGGATGGGCGATCTGCGTCGTTACGTCTTCCTCGTCGGCGCCGACATGCGGGTCATCGAGCGCTACGTGCGCGTCCCCGACGACTTCGAGGCGCCCATCGACACGGCGGGTTGCACCCTCGTAGCGCGCGCCATGGCCAACCATCACCGGCGCCGGGCCCAGCGCATCTGGTTGGAGCTGCCCGACCCGGACGCGCCCGACGCGCCCCCGCTGAGGCCGCACCAGCGCTTCCTGGCGGAGCGGGCCGCGCAGGATGCGGAGATCGCTCGCCGCTGGGCGGCCCTCGGCCAGCACCTCGTCGGGGCCGGGACCGAGTGAGGGCTCTCATGGCCGCGCCCGCCCAGGGGGAGGACGTTGCGGCCCATGATTCGCCTCAAGAGCTTCCTTCAAGACCAGTTCCGTGACGGGGAAGGGGAGGGCGCGACCCTCGTCGATCCGACCACGGAGGAGCCGGTAGCCACGACGAGCACGAAGGGGCTGGATCTGGCCGGCGCGTTCGCGCACGCCCGCACGGTGGGCGGGCCGAGGCTGCGGGCGATGAGCTTCGCCGAGCGGGGCGCGCTTCTCGAGGCGATGAGCAAGGCGCTCTACGAAGTACGAGACTCGCTCCTCGAGGCGAGCACCCTCAACGCGGGCACCACCCGCAGCGATGGCAAGTTCGACATCGACGGGGCCACCGGCACCCTGGCGTACTACGCGAACCTCGGGAAGCAGCTCGGCGATCGCACCTACCTCGTCGAAGGCGAAGGCGAGCAGCTCACGCGCTCGGCGCGCTTCTGGGGGCACCACATCAAGGTGCCGCGGGAGGGCGTGGCGGTGCACGTCAACGCGTTCAACTTCCCGGCCTGGGGCTTCGCCGAGAAGGCCGCGGTGGCGCTTCTCGCAGGGGTGCCGGTCATCACCAAGCCGGCGACAGCGACGGCGCTGACGACGTTCCGCTGCTTCGAGGCTCTCGCCCAAGCAGGGCTCCTCGAAGGGGGGGTCTTGCAGCTCGTGTGTGGTGGCGCCGGCGACCTCTTGTCGCACCTTGGCCCGCAGGACGTGCTGGCCTTCACGGGCAGCGGCGAGACGGGCGCATACTTCCGGCGCCTCGACGCGGTCGTCGAGCGTTCGGTCCGCCTCAACATCGAGGCCGACAGCCTCAACGCCGCGGTGCTCGGTCCCGATGTCGAGGTGGGCGACGACACGTGGGCCATGTTCGTGCGCGACGCGGCGAAGGAGATCACGCAGAAGACCGGCCAGAAGTGCACGGCGACGCGGCGGATCCTCGTACCGCGGTCGAAGGTCGAGGCGGTGGTCGCGGCGCTGTCCGACGAGCTCGCCCGCTACGAGGTCGGCGACCCTCGGAAGGAGGGCGTGCGTGTGGGGCCCCTCGCAAGCAAGCAGCAGCTCGACGCTGTGCGCGAAGGGATCGCGGCCCTCGTGGAGGCGGGCTGTCGCGTGGCCTGGCGTGGGAGCGCTCCGGAGGGCAAGGGCTACTTCGTACCCATCACCTTGCTCGTGCACGACGTCCCCGGGGAAGCGGCCGTGGTCCACGAGCGCGAGGTCTTCGGTCCGGTCTCGACCGTGCTTCCCTACGATTCCCTCGATGAAGCCGTCGAGCTCGTGCGTCGCGGCGAGGGCGGGCTGGTCGCCTCCGTCTACTCGGATGACCGCGACGTCCTCGGGACGCTCCTTCGGGGGCTGGCGTCCTGGAGCGGCCGGATCCTCGCCGGCAGCAGGAAGGTGGCGGACCAGGCGATCGCGCCGGGGATGGTGCTGCCGTCCTGCGTGCACGGGGGACCCGGGCGAGCCGGCGGGGGGGAGGAGCTGGGCGGGCTGCGGGGGCTCGACTTTTACTTCCAGAGGACGGCGGTCCAGGGCGATCGGGCGCTCCTCGACCGGGCCTTGAGCCTCCGCTGAAGAGAGGCGTGGGCCTGCGGCGCAAAACCGTCCGCCGCGGGCCGTGGGGGTGATAAAAAGGCGGCACTCTCCACGGGCCAGACAACGATGCTTCCTTCCCCTCCCATGTCTCTCCCGCGTGCGCTGGTCCTGGCGCGGCGCCGCGGGGAGGCCTCGTTCCAGGAGATCCTCCGCGGCTTGCTGGTGCATCCGGGGTGGCTCGTACCCGTCGGGTTCTTCCCCCGAGCGGAGCTGGCAGGCGCTTACAAGGTGGCCTTTGGGCCGCGGCACCAGTGCCCTCCGGCGGAGCTGTGGATCTTCAGCGAGCATGGCACCGCGCAGCATGCGGCGAGCCAGGGGGCGCCCCTTGGCGCTTTCGTCGTCGGAGTCGAGGGCACGGCGGTTTTTGGGGGGTTGCCGCCGGAGGTGAGCACGGTCCGGATCAACCCCTTCGGCTACCCCGAGGACCTGCTCGTCCTCGAGGCCCAGGAGCTCGCCGAAGCCGGCGTCTGGGCCCGCACGGTCGATCTCGAGGAGCGCCTGCGTCGCAGCGCCGATCCTGCCCGGGACGGGGAGCTCTTGACCAGGCTGCGTCATCACGACGCTTACCACATTCCGCTGCTGCCCGACGGGCGCATGCTGGCCAAGCCGGGGGAAGGGGGCTTCGCCCAGCCGGGGGTCGTCTGCACGAGCACCGACAGCTACGAGGCCTTCGTCGCGGTGCTCGAGCCCGCTCTACGGCAGCAACTCCGGCGCACCGTGGTGGACGGCGCCCGGCTTCGCGAGGAGTTGAGCCGGCAGGACATCGACGGGGTGTTCCTCAACCCCTTCGGTCCGGGGCCGACCGCTCTGTGGCCGCTGGCGCTGCTGGACCTGGTCGCGAAGCGCTGATCGCCTCTGGGGTCTCCGGTGTCCGTGGAACTCCCCACGCGCGTTGATGGCCGTTTGTCTGGGCGGTGAGCCGTGTAGTCTGGGACTTGGAGGTGTGCGATGAAGAGCGTGACGGCCGCGTCGTCCCAGGGCAGCCGGCCTCTGGTCGTGGAGGAGGAAGCTCGCGGCGGGCCCGAGGACCCTCCGCGCCTCGATCGCTCCGAGGAGACGAGG
>JALVDI010000270.1 GCA_027009115.1 Polyangiaceae bacterium
CCCCGCGCGCTCCGTCGAGTCGGGCACCTGGATCGGCACCGGGGCGCCGCAGCGAGGGCAGCGAAGCCGCTGCGCCTCCAACCGTTCCGTTGGCGCGGGGGCCATCCCCGGCGCACCGATGCGCAGCGTTCCATCGGGGAGCTGGTCGCCCACGTAGACCGTCGGCGCCGTCGAACCGTCACCGTAGTCGACCGTCGCAAAACGACCGCCGGCGCCCGAGAGATCGACGTACCACCCCTGCGCGCCCGGAACGACGGGAAAGGGCAGCTCGCCTTCGGCGCTGACAAAGCGCGACTGACCACGCTCGGCGACGGCCCAGGGCCCCTGCACGCCCGCGAGCTCGGCGAGCTGTTGGCCCGGCACCATCTGCTGCCAGGCCGGCACGGCCCCTCGCGGATCGATGGCGAAGGTGAGGATCCAGTGCCCCTGAGCCTTTGCGAGCCACCCCCACCGCTGCGTACGCGACTCGACGACGTAGTACTCGTCCCAAGGGCCACGGCCGTGGTCGAGCTGCATGCGGCCACCGACCGTGAACTCCCGCTCGCCGAGGAAGACCTGCTGACCCACCGTGAGGTCCGGCGCCGTGGGCACCAGGTCCGAGACCTTCCCGAGGGCGCGTAGATCCGTCTGGGTGCGCATGACGGACATGCGGCAGTAAGGACACACGAGGGCCCAACTCGACCCGAGCTTGAATTCGATGGGACCGCCGCAGTTGGGGCATGGGGCTTGGCGGCTCACGACCTCGCTTCCTCCCCGCTCGCCTCGTGCCCTTCGGGCGGATCCGCCGGCTGGGTTGCCGCCTCGGGTTCCGCCCCCTCGAGGGCCGCGCGTCGCTCCCGCCACTTTCGGCGCGCCATCTCCCGCATGTCCACGGTGTGGTCCGCCTCGTCGACGATCTCCAACCCCAGCAGCGTCTCGAGCACGTCCTCCATTGTGACGACGCCGTCCACCCCGCCGTACTCGTCGACCACGAGCGCGATCTGCTCCTGGGCCGCGACGAGGCGCTCGAAGAGCGTGGGGAGCGGGAGGGAGTCCGGGACGACTTGAAGTCTACGCACGATCCTCGCGAGGGGAAGGTCCAGCTCGTCACGGGCCGCGCGCAAGAAGATCTCGTCCTTGAGCACGTACCCGATGATCTTCTCGGGGCTACCATCGTAGACAGGAATACGCGAGAAAATCATCGTGCTGCGCCGCACGGTGTCCTCGGGGCCGTCTCCACTCTCGCTGCCTCGCAGGTTTCCACGGGGCACGAGCTCCCCGACGCGGGTGGTCGCGGGCAGCGAGAACATCACCGTGCGCGGCGTCATGATGTCGCGGGTCGCAATGCTCGAAAAGCGAAAGAGGTTCGAGAGGATGCGCCCCTCCGACGCACCCAGGATCCCCTGCTCTTCGCCGAGGCGAGCCAACGCCGCGATCTCTTCCTTGGAGACGGTGACCGCTTGGTGCCGGCGCTTGAGCAGCCAGGTGATCCCCTCGCTGACGAGGACGAGCGGATAGGTCAGGAGGATGAGCAGAGGCAAAACCCTCGCCGCGAAGGTCGCGAGGCGACGCCAATACACCGCGCCGACGGTCTTGGGGATGATCTCGGAAAAGACGAGGATACCCAAGGTGAGGCCACCGGAGGCGACACCGAACCACTCGGAGCCAAACAGACGCGTGACCTCCGAACCCACACCCGCCGCTCCGAAGGTGTTGGCGATCGTGTTGAGGCTGAGGATGGCCGCGAGGGGCCGATCCACCTGGAGCTTGAGTCCTGCGAGGGCGGTGCCGACCTTCGGTCGTTCCTGTTCCAGGCGGGCCACGAAGCTCGGCGTCACGCTCAGCAACACCGCCTCCAGCACCGAACAGAGAAAGGAGACACCGAGCGCGAGGCCGATGTAGGCAATGAGCAGAGTCATGGCTCCGGCGATGCAACCCTAACGCGCCGTACGCAGCAGCGGAAGTCCGCATGGGGCGGGTTCCTACGGCTCTGCCGGTGTATACTCAATCGCTTCCTTCTGCGCCCGATGGCGCCCCCTTAGGAGAACGATGATGCGACCCGATTCAAACGACAAGACGACTCTCATGCGCTGGACCCGTGCTTTGCTCAGCTCCACCCTGGCAGCTTCGGCAGGCCTTGGGTTCCTTGGTTGCAAGGGGAGCGAGAAGGTCCCCTTCGAAGAGGTTCCCGACCGTTACGCGGCGGCCGCCTGCGACCATCTCGACCAATGCCTTGGCCCGCTGAGTGAGATCCTCTTCGGCAGCGACTGCCCCGGCGCCGTCGCCCGTGAAATCGCGGACACGAGCGTGCCCCTGTGGGAAGCCGCCATGGAAGCGGGCACCCTGGAATACGATCCCAAGGCTGCTGCCGACTGCCTCGATCGGATCCGCACCGCAGGCTGCGACGCGTCCTTTCCGAGGGGCGTCTGCGACGACGTCTTTCGAGGCACGGTGGCTGTCGGTGAGGACTGCACGATTCATGAGGAGTGTGCCGGCGACGCCTACTGCGACCTCGGCACCGGTTGCCCAGGGCAGTGCCGGCAGCGGGGGGCCGCGGGGGCTGGCTGCGACACCGACGACGCCTGCCGCACGGGCCTCGCGTGCATGGACGCAAGCTGTGCGGCACCCCTCGCCGCGGGCAGTCCGTGCAGCGACGAGGACGCCTGCGGGGGCCTCTCGACCTGCCTCGACGGGCGCTGTGCTCCGCTTCGAGACACCTTCGTGGCCGCCGTCGGAGAATCCTGCGATCCGGAGGCAGGGAGGGGCTGCGTGGAAGGTGCCTCCTGTGTTCTGACGGGCTTCGATGCCACGACCTCGACCCCCGAGTGGACCTGCGAGAGCCCCTCGTCCAGCGGCGGCCCATGCAAGGTTGGGTTCCCCGACCCCTGCCCCTCGAACGAGTACTGCGACGCCGACCCCGCAACGACACTGGAGTTCGAAGGCACCTGCCAGCCGCGTCGGGGTGCCGGTCAACCCTGCGAAGATGGCGGAGACCTCGGGACCCAGCAGTGCAGCAGCGGCCTGGAGTGCCTCGATGGGGTGTGCGGTAGCAGGAAACGGCTCGGCGACAGTTGCAGCTCGGGCGGGGAATGCCTCTCGGGCAACTGCGAGTCTGGAACGTGCGCTGCGCCCATGTGCGCGAACTGAGTCGCCGCCCGTTGAAGTTCCGAGGGGGGCGTACCGTCGTCGCAGCGAGTTCTATCGGCGTGCAGCCGTCCGCCCCACCGTCGACGATGCAGCGCGCCCGCGAAGATGCCCCTGCGTGATGCAGCCGTGCGAGGAACCCTTGAAGCTTCTCGAGGCACGATGCGCCGCGCAGGGGCCTGCTCCTGGGCGTGAGGCGCACGGAGAGGGTTTGGGGCGGGCTGCCGGAGCCCTCCCATGCGGGTAAGGGTGCTCGAGGGGCTCGCCGGGGTCTCCGCGGATGCCTGGGACGCCCTCACCGGACCGGACGATCCCTTCGTCGAGCATGCCTTCCTGGCGA